>CAYLJT010000075.1:0-15945 GCA_964383995.1 uncultured Polyangiaceae bacterium | reverse complement strand
GCCAAAAGCTCGCTCACCGTGCTCTCTGCGCCCATCTGACGGGCGGCCTGGGCCAAAAGCTCTTCCCCCGTAACCCCGAGCTTGCGCGACAAATCGTGGGACAAATCGAGGTTTTCCCAGGTCATGTGCAAGATGGCCAGGAAGGTCTCGATGACGCCCCGCCCCTGCTTGGCGACCGCCGCATAGACGGGCTCGCGTCCTCGCGACGCGAGCTGAGCCAGCTCATCGTCGTTGCGGATGTCGGGCAAGTCGCGCTTGTTGAACTGGATCACGAGGGGCACCTTGGCGAGCTCCAGGCCATTTTCACGCAGATTCTGGCGCAGGTCCAAGAAGCTTGCGGCGTTGTTTTGGGTCTCCGAGAGCCGCGAGTCCGCGATCATGGCAACCCCGTCCGCCCCTTGCAAAACCAGCTTTCGAGTGGCGGTGTGGATGGGCTGACCGGGCACGGTGAAGAGCTTCACACGCAGCGAGGTCTCCCCCGACGTGGTGCGGAAACGCAGGGGCAAGAGGTCGAAGAACAACGTGCGATCGTCCTGCGTTTCGAGGGACATCAAGCGCCCCCGCGCGTCCGCCCCCGCCCTCGCGTGCAGGGCGACAAGGTTCGTCGTCTTGCCACTCAGGGCGGGGCCGTAGTAGACGATCTTGAGAGCTACCTCACGGGCTGCAAAGTCGAGCTGCACGGGGCGATTGTGTCAGCAGGCAGTGCGAAGGGAAACGCTTTAGCTCACAAGGCGCCGTAATTTGGCGGAATCTTGGTCAATTCTGCGGGCGCTGCTACGTTGCTTGCCATGGCTAAGGGCCTTGTCCTTATCGTCGACGACGACGAATGGGTGGCCCGGCTCCTCGCCGGTGCGTTGGCCGACGCGGACTACGGGACGCTTGTCTGCGACAACGCCGAGGCCGGCGTCGAGTTCGCCCACGCCCACGGCCCGGTGTGCGTGGTCGCCGATCTGCAGCTCCCCGACCACGACGGCCGCTGGCTTGCGCGCGAGCTTCGCAAGCTTTCCGGCCCGGCGGGCCGCGTGCCGATCTTGTTTCTGTCGTCGCAGGACGACGAAGGGACGCGCATCGAAGCCCACCGCGCCGGGGGTGATGTGCTGATGGGCAAACCCTTTCGCATCGACGAGGTGCTGGCCCAGGTCGAGGCCCTGTGCGCCATGCAAGAGCGCCTGCAGGGGCACGCAGCGCCGCCCCTGCGAGGCGTGATGGAGCCGCAAATTCAAGGCGACATCGAGGTCTTTCCGGTGACCACGTTGCTGACCTTGATCGACCTTTCGGCGCTCACGGGCGTGCTGGAGGTGCAGGGCAAAAAGCGGCGGGTCACGCTCGATCTCGTCGACGGACAGCCCGTGGGCGGAACGCTCGGCGGGAACCCGGTCGACGCGCTGCGCGTGCTGCGCGAGCTCATCGGCTGGTCCCTCGGCCGCTTCGTGTTCCGCAAGGCTCGCCTGCCCCGGCCCGCGAAGCTGCCGAGCCTCGCGCGCCTGTTGCTCGAAGCCGCGCGCTTGGAGGACGAGGCCCGCAGCAAGGTCGAAATGTCTTTGCGCGTCGCGGGCCTCGTCGCGCCCACCTTGGGCGGCCCCGCGACGACCCCAGAAGACTACGCGCCTCCCTCCAGTCGCTCCCCCGCACGGCTCGTCGCGGAGCACCGTTTGAAGGCTCCCGTGGCACGTATGGGCCTGCGACTGTCGCCCAAGGTGTCGCCGCCGCCCCGCTCGAGCCGAGGGTAAGGTCGCGCTCCGCCGAGGCTCGCGTCCCGCCCCCGCTCGATCCATAGTCCGCGCGTGTCGCTCCTCGATGAAGTGAAGAAGGCCGCCTTGCCTGCGGTGTGGGCGCAGGGGCAGAGGCTGGCGCGGGCGGGTAAGGTGTCGCTCGAACGCCGCACGCCGGACGACGCGGTGCTGCGGATGGCAGGCGTCGCCGGGGAGGTCGCGCCGACCGTGGTGCTCTATCCAGATACCGGCGAGTGGAGCTGCGATTGCGATAGCAAGGTGGACCCCTGTATCCACGTGGCGGCGGCGACGGTCGCCCTGATGGAAGGCTCGGCCACGCAAAAGACCCCCGAAAAGCCTTCTCTCGTGACCTACCGCATTGGCCGAGATGCGGGCCGGATCACGCTCCACCGTTCGATTTTGAAGCCCGATGGCAGCCTGGTTCCGCTCACCACGCCGCTCGCGGCGGCGACCGCCTCCCACCCCGAGCTGCGGCCCATCGAAGAAGACGCCCTGATCGACAAGCTCTTGGCGGGGCGCAGACCGGGGTTTTTACCCGACGACAAGGTGACCCTGGTGTTCCAGGCCCTGAGCCGATCGAGCCACGTCATGTTCGAAGAGCGCCCCATCTCCGTCTCGTCCGACCCGGTGTCCCCGAGGGGATTTGTCCGAGACATTCAAGACGGCGTCGAGCTCGTCTTCGAGCAGGATCCTACCATCAGCGAGCTGCCCTTCGCGGGCTACGCGATTACCGGCAACGTGCTCCGCCCGCTCGGCGCCACCGATATTTCGGGCGCGCGCCTGGAGCGCCTACCCGTCACGCGGTTCTACAAACCTACCGAGCTGGGTGACTTCGTGACGCGCGTCCTCCCCGATCTGGAGACGCGCATCGCGATGACCATCCAAAGCAAGAGGTTACCCCGCAGGGAGCGCAACCTGGTGCCGCGCATCGACTTCACGTTGGAGCAAGAGGGCAGTGTGCTCTACGTGCTGCCGCAGCTCGTGTATGGCAATCCGCCGGTGGCGCGCATCGAGAACGGCCGCCTCGTCAGCCTGTCCGCCGTCGTCCCCCGGCGCGACGAGGTGGCCGAGAAAGAGCGCCTCGAGGGCCTGCGCAACGAGCTTTCCCTGGTGCCCGGGCGGCGCGTCCGCTTCGACGGCGCGGAGGCCGTGCGCTTCGCGACGAAGCTCGACCGCTTCCGGGAAGAGGCCGGGGAGAGCGGTCGTCTTACCGTGTCGAACCGGGCCGTGCTCTTGCCCCAGCTCTCGGCCCGCGTGGACGGCTTCGATCTGACCTTCCAGGTGCAGCAGGAAGGCAGCCGCGAGAAGCCCCGTCCGGTGTCCGCCGAGGCGGTGGTGATGGCCTGGCAAGAAGGCCTACCCCTCGTGCCGCTGCGCGATGGCGGTTTTGCGCCCTTGCCCAGCGCCTTTCTGGAGAAGCACGGCGATCTGTTGGCCGATTTGCTGGAAGCGCGCAGGAGCGACGGCACCGTCACGAAGGCGGTGTTGCCGCGCTTGGCCGAGCTATGCGAGGCCCTGGAGAGCCCGGCGCCGCCGAGCCTGACGAAGCTTCGCCCATTGCTCGCGGGCCACGAGGGGATCCCTTCCGCCACCTTGCCAAACGACCTGACAGCCACCTTGCGACCTTACCAACGGGTCGGCGTCGATTGGCTCTGTCTGCTGCGCGACGCGGGCCTCGGCGGCATTTTGGCGGACGACATGGGCCTGGGTAAGACGCTGGAGGCGCTGGCCTCGCTGCGCGGGCGCTCGCTCGTCGTCTGCCCTCGCAGCGTCGTGCACAACTGGGCCGCCGAAATTAACAAGTTTCGTCCAGGCCTGAAGATAGGCCTTTACCATGGTCCTTCCCGGGCCCTCGACGCGGAGGCCGACATCACCCTGACGACCTACGCCCTTTTGCGCAACGACGCCGAGAAGCTCTCGGCGGTGCATTGGGACAACATCGTGCTCGACGAGGCCCAGACCATCAAGAACCCGGACAGTCAGGTCACGAAGGCCGCGTTCGGGCTGCGCGGCTCGTTTTGCCTGGCCCTCAGCGGCACGCCCGTGGAAAACCGCCTGGACGATCTGTGGAGCCAGATGGCCTTCGCGAACCGGGGCCTGCTCGGCAATCGACAGGCCTTCAAGAAGCGCTTCGAAGAGCCCATCAGCGCGGGCGACGAGGCGGCGGGAGAGCGGCTCCGGCGGCTTGTCGGCCCCTTCGTCCTGCGCCGCCACAAGCGCGACGTCCTGCCCGACCTCCCGGCCCTGACCGAGAGCGTGCTTTATTGCGAGCTCGACGACAACGAGCGGGCGCTCTACGACGCGGTGCGGGCGTCTACCCAGAAAGAGATCGTGACGCAGCTCCGGGAAGGTCTGTCCGTGCTCGCGGCCCTGGAAGCCCTCTTGCGCCTGCGCCAAGCGTCTTGCCACCGCGCGCTGGTTCCAGGTCAGTCGGCGACCACGTCCGCGAAGACAGAGCGCTTGATCGACGCCCTGACCGACGCCGCCGCCGACGGCCACAGGGCCCTTGTTTTTTCGCAGTGGACGAGCTTTCTCGACCTGATCGAGCCCGCGCTCGGCGAGGCGAATCTACCCTTTGTGCGGCTCGACGGCTCGACGCGTGACCGGGAGTCGGTGGTGGCTGCGTTTCAAGATCCGAAGGGCCCGCCGGTCATGCTCGTCTCGCTCAAGGCGGGTGGAACGGGGCTCAACCTGACGGCGGCCGACCACGTGTTCTTGCTCGACCCCTGGTGGAACCCCGCGGTGGAAGAGCAGGCCTTTGCGCGGGCGCATAGGATTGGACAGGACAAGCCCGTGATGGTTTATCGCCTGGTCGCCAAGGACACGGTGGAGGAGCGTATTTTGGCTCTGCAAGAGAAGAAAAAGCACCTCGCGGAGGTGGCCCTCGGGGCCGGTCGCGTCGGCGAAACGGGCTTTGGAATCAGCCGCGACGAGCTGCTCGCGCTGCTCGAATAGGGTCGTGCGCGGACCTTCTCAAGCCGTCCGCGAGTCGCCCTGGGCGCGCATGTGGCTCAGGTTGACGGCGTTGACCACGGCGTGCGCGACGAGCGGACCTACCAACGAACCGGTGGCGACGAAGATGGTGCCCAACAAGAGGCCCACGCCGGTGGCCCAACCTACCCACACCCAACGGCTCCTGCCGCTGATCTGGTGCACCAGCCCAAACACGACACTGGACGCCAAGATGCCCATCCAAGGCACGAGGAGCCCCCGAAACAACAGCTCTTCCCCGAGGCTCGACAGGCCCGCGACCACCAGAATCTCGCCCGGCGAGAGGGCGCGGGCCATGGGGCGAAGGTCGTCTTCGAGCTGCCGCACGGCGGAGAATCGCGCGGCCGCCACGCGCGTCCCGGCGATCAGCAGGATGGAGAGCATGATGCCGAGCAGCGCACTGGTGAGCATGCCCGTGACTGGATCGGCATTGATCCAGGGGGAGGGATGTTCCCACGGAACGCCGTCTCGCAGCGCGAGGGCGAGGGCCGAAGCGAGGGTGGCGAGGAGCAAATAGCCGACCCCGAGGCGCAGGGCCGCCGGGTTTACGCCACGTTGCTTCCAGCGGTCGGACATCGTGCCGGGACTATGGCACAAGTCCGGCGGAATAGAAGCGGCAGGATTCTCGCACAGACGGCTTTCGGTCGGCGCCAAATGGGGCTACAGGCGAGCCATGCACGTGACGGTTGTCGTCTTTCCAGGCTCCAACGCCGACTCCGAGATGATCCACACCCTGCGCGACGTCGTCGGCGTAAAGACCACGACGGCGTGGCACCGCGACGCCGAGCTGCCCGCGGGCACCGACCTCGTCGCCTTGCCCGGTGGTTTCTCGTACGGCGACTACCTGCGCTCGGGGGCAATCGCGAAGACGAGCCCCATTTTGCGGGCCATTCGGCTGTTCGCCGAGAAAGGCGGGCCGGTGCTCGGCGTGTGCAACGGCTTTCAGATCCTCACCGAGGCGGGCCTGTTGCCGGGTGCCTTGACGCGCAACGCGCACCGCCGGTTCGAGTCGAAAGACATCTATCTGACCCCCGTCAGCACTGGCATGTTCACGTCGGGCCTCCCGAAGGTGCTGCGCATGCCCATCGCGCACGCCGATGGCCGCTATCAAGCGTCCGAGACAACGCTGCGCGCCCTCACTAACGAAGACGCGGTCGCGTTCCGCTACTGCGACGCGGAAGGCAACGTCAGCGAAGCGGCGAATCCGAACGGCTCCCAACAAAGCATCGCGGGCATCTACGGCGGCCCGAAGCGCAACATCTTGGGCCTCATGCCGCACCCGGAGAGGGCCAGTGATCAGGCCATTGGCCGCGCCGATGGACGCCTGCTGTTCGAGGCTTGGGCGCGCGCCCACGCGGGGCGCGAGGCGCCCGTGGCGCTGGGAGCTTCGCTGTGAGCGCGCCCGAGAAAAAGGCGACGTGCCGCGCGTGCAGCAAGCCTATCCGTCCAGGCGCGGTCAAGTGCGACGCCTGCGGCTCCCCCCAGAGCGACGCCATCAAGTGCCCTCTTTGCGGCGCCGTGGCCAACGCATCCCCCGAGTCCGAATTTGGCTACCGCTGTGACGTGTGCGGAGGTCCGAGGGTGCCTGTCGCAGACACGCGCGTCGTGCTCTCCGGGCGCACGTCCGACCACCTGCTGCGCGCCGACAAGGCCCGGCACGACCGCGCGAAGGCGCGTGCTTCGGCGGTGGGCACGGGCGTCGTCGGCGCGGGCCTCGTGCTGTTTGGCGCGGCGGCGACGCTGTTTTTCGGTCCGTTGTTCGGCATTCCGCTGGTCCTGCTCGGCATGCTCGCGTTCGGCGGAACAGCGTTTGGCCTTTCGCGTTCGGCCGCGCACGGCAAAGACATTCAGCCTGCCATCGACGCGGCGTGGGAGTCGGCGGCCGCCGACGTCGTGACGTCCCTCGGCAGCGCCACCGCTCCGAGGCTCGCCGAGGCCTTGGGCATCCCCGAGACGCGCGCCGAAGAGCTTCTGGCGCAGCTCGAAATCAGCAACCTCGTGTACGCGGGCGCGGGCGGAAAATACGAGGCCAATGCGCGCGTCGCGGCGACAGACGAGTCCGCCGACGAAGCGCGCTTTGCCGAGCTCGAAGCGCTGGCCGCCGCCGAGGTCGAGGCGGAGGCCGAGGCAAAAAAGGCCACGCAAAAAGTCGGCGAATGAAGCGCGAAGGGCCCTTTCGGGACAGCGCCCCTCGGGAGCGGAGGGCCCTTGTCCACGTGGGCGGTGAGGTGTCCTTCGAGGGCGACAAGGCCTTTGACGAGCCGCTGACCTGGGCGCTGACCGTACCGTCCTCCAACGAGTCAGAAGACGCGGCCCGCGCGCACGTCCACGGTTTCCATAGCTATCCGGCGCGCATGCACCCGGTGACCGCGGGGCGGCTGATTCAAGGCCTCTCGCGCGAGGGCGACGTGGTGCTCGACCCCTTCTCCGGCAGCGGGACGGTGCTCGTCGAAGCCAGGTTGTGCGGGAGAGAGGCGTGGGGTGTGGATGCCAATCCATTGGCCGTGCGACTGGCACGCTTGAAGGCGAGCGGCGTGGGAAAAAATGACCGAGACAAGCTCGTGGCCGGAGCAAAGGCCGCGGCAGAGCTAGCCGACACGCGCCGAAAGGCGAAGAGCGGCCCCACGAAGCGCTACGGTCCGCCCGATCTGGCGCTGTTCGACACCCACGTGCTGTTGGAGCTCGACGGCCTGCGCGCTGGGATCGACGCCTTGACGAGCGCGCCGTTGAAGCTCGATTTGGAGCTGGTTTTCTCGGCAATCTTGACGAAGGTCAGCCGCAAGACGTCGGACTCGGCGGGCTACGACACACCAAAGCGCATTGCCGCCGGCTACCCTTCCCGCCTGTTCGTCAAGAAGGCAGAAGAGCTCGCCCAGCGCCTGGCCGAGGTCGCAGACACGCTGTTGGAAGCGCCACCGCTACGCGTGTTGGAAGGGGACGCCAGGGAGCTGCCGGGCGTCCCGAACAACACGGTCGACCTGGTGGTGACCTCCCCACCTTACCCGGGTGTGTACGACTACCTGTCACACCACGAAGCGCGCTTGCGCTGGCTGAGGCTCAAAACGAAGGCGTTCGACGACGCCGAAATCGGCGCCCGAAGGAGGGTCGGTAAGGGCACGCCCGAGGCCGGAATCGCGGCCTTTCGCGACGACATGAAGCGCGTCGTGCTGCGCCTGGAAAAGGCCTTGAAGAAGGGAGGTGTGGCGGTGTTGTTGGTCGCCGACGGCGTGGTCGCAGGGGCGCCGCTGTACGCCGACGAGCTGTTCCGAGCGATCGCCCAGGGAACGGGTCTCAAGGTCAGAGCCGTCGCCTCGCAGGAAAGGCCGCATTTTCATGGGCCAACCGAGCGTGTGTTTCGGAGGAAGCCGCGGCGGGAGCACGCGTTGGTGTTGGGTCGGTAGGGTTCAGAGGCGCGCGGGTAGGGCGGAAAAATAGCGGACATCCGTGGTCACATAGGTAAACCCGCTCTGCCATTCGGAGCGCCACATCGCGCGAAATTCATTGAGCCCGGGCACGCCCTGCTTCGGCTTCTCCACCAAGATCCCGCCTGCCGCTTCGGGATCGTAGGTGTCGAACAACACCCAGTGCTCAATCAACCGATTCGAATCCTCGTCATCTTCGATGGTAAAGATGTCCGCAACCTCACGTAGACCGATGCGCGCAACTGCGGCGTTGCCGTCGAGCTGTTGATCCGGCCTGCGAAACTCGTCGATGGTTTCATATGACGTCGAAATCGCCAAAGCGTATTCACTTCCCGGCCCCCAACGATCTCGAACAAACATCGTCCAGTCGTCAAGGCTTGACCATTGTATCGGGCGTCGCAAGAAGGTAGCGTGCATCTTCGGTGGACGGACATAGTCCGAAGAAAATAGCCAACGCTGGATCGTGACCTGGGGACTTTCCTGAATGACGTATCCGTAGCCCCGCACAGATCCCTCTTGAACAATCTCCCACGAGCCGGGATTGAGCTGAGGCTTCAGCCCACCGTAGCTCGGAGTCGGACGATGCCCCTTGGTATGCTGCACGCCTTCTCGAAGCCCGAGGAGCGTCTGCTCGCGGTGACTTACTATGTCCAGGCCGTCCGGAAGGCCGCCAGCCAACAGGCCTGCTAGACTCTCATGGCCATGCCGTACGCCGAATTTGTCGCTAGGGCTGTCGCGGAGAACCGGGAGCCCCTCGCCGTAGCTCCAGAAAGGCACGTAGGGAACAGATAGAGCGGTTAGCATGGCGGCAATCGGATCTACGTCGGCGGTAACTTGATCCGGGTGCTCTTTTATTTCGAGCCAATACTCAACGAAGGAAGAAAACGCTCCGACAACGCTCCGCATCCAGCGTTCGCGGGCCTCGTACTCCGTGTTGTCCACGCGAGTCGCCACAGGGACGGCAAGAAGTGTGGCTCTATCCACGGGTAGTCGCGATTGCTTTTCTTGCGCGGTCCGCAGAACGCGCAGCGTACCTTCCATGCTTTGATCGTTCAACGTAAAGAGTGCCACAATAATTGAGGGCATCTGGATTGTGCATATGCCGCTGATGTCCGACAGCCCAGTTCGACTGTCTATGAGGACAAAATCGAAATGCTGACGCCACTCGTCGCGCATCTGCTCCAAAGCCCGCCCAACGCCTCGGTCATAGAGCGAGTCCCAATGGAGTGACTGGAGCCTGGCCCCATAGGTGTCATCGTTTCTGCCGGCGCGAATCAACTGAAGGCGACCGGAACTCTCCGGAGTCGGAACGACTTCAGCCAAGCTCTGCCAATCAAGCCTCGATTCCTCCTCATATCCGGCGAACATCTCCGTTAGACCGCCCTTGGCAAGTCGAGGGAGCCAGGGACGAAAATAGACATCCAGGCCGGGGGCTTCGAGGTCCCAGTCGACGCACAAGACCCGGTATCCCCACTGTGCGAGAAGAACGCTAACGTCGGCAAGTGCCAAGGTCCTTCCTACACCGCCCTTGTAAGAATAGAACGTAACAATGTGGCCAAGAGGTTTGCCCATCGTCAAAATCCCTGTCTCGTCAAGGGGGGCGTCCGCGGAGGGGGCACTTCTCCCGGGTCCGAGGGCTCCCACGGGGGCATCTCTTGAACCTTTTTGCCTATTTGGCGTGCGATGTCCTGAATAGCCCGCGTGAACGACTTGTGGCTTTTTGGCAGCTTGTCCAGGTGATTGAATCTGCCCATGTCGTATTGCTGGAGGCCCTGTATATGCGGCGGAAAAAACTCGCCGTCGCTGAATCGTACCGGAAAAATGAACGGGCTATCGATCGCGCCAGGCACTTCAGGCGTCACCAGGAGGCTTGGGTTTCCCGGGTTACCCGACACCCGTCGCGCCAGAATGGTAGCCAGCTCAACCTGGCACCAGTAGGATTGAAAGTACTCTGGTGAGAGAACGGGCAGCAGACATGCAGAACCGTCGAGCGCCTGTTTCAGCCTGGTCGGCCAATGAGACCCCACCGGTGTCGACTCAGGAGCTACGTCGAGGTACAGACGCTCTCCCGCGATATTGGCGGCGCCGGGCAGCCACTTGCGCAAGGCAGGAACAAAAACCTCTTGAACCCAACCCTCAACGGGGGCCTTTCTCCGGTAGCTCACGAACACGTCGTACTGGTAGGACATGCGCCCGTGAGCAAATCTGCAATCGCTCTCTTTGTCAAGCCCTGCCGAGGTAGCCTGATCCCTACTTCAAGCGCGCGATCATCACATATTGTTGAGGCAAGGTCTCCGTGGCGAGCTCGCCCACGAGGCCTCCCTCCGCCAGCTCGGCGATCATTTTCTCGGGCGCGACGCGGTGCTCCTTCGGGGGACCTTCCGTGGCTTCCATGCCAAAGTCGACGATGACCACCTGCCCACCGGGCGCCAGCGCCTTGGCCAGCTTGCCGCTGTATTGCCCGCGATCGCCGATGTGATGCCAGGTGTCGACGATCAGCACGCGGTCGACCTTGCCATCGGGCAGGTTCGGGGAGTCGAACGGGATGCGCGCCACGCGCACGTTGGTCAGGCCCTCTTTGGCCGCGCGCTTTCGCATGAAGGCGACGAGCGTGTCTTCCACGTCGAGGGCCCAGACGGTGCCCGTCGGCCCCACGGCCTTGGATAGGTAAGGTTCGAAATAGCCGGTGCCAGCGCCGATGTCGGCCACCAACATGCCAGGCTTCAGGCCCATGAGCCCAATGACCTCGTTGGGCTTTTGCCAGGCGTCCCGGGCCGGGTCGTCAAACCGTTTGGACCAGGCCTCGGCGTCGCTGAAGTCGTGGACGAAGGCGCCTTGCCCGTGCCCCTCGGGGTGACCGTCGCCGTGGTGATGACCACCGTGGTGAGGCCCCTCGTGCGGGTGGTCGGGCTTGCTGGGGGGCGTGGCGGCGGGCGTAGCGGCGGGCGGAGGCGCGGCGCTGGCCGTTTGCGGGGAGTCGCTTTTTACTTCCATGGTGACTTTGCAGGCAGACAAAAGCGCGGTCAGGGACAGGAGGATGGCAAGGTTCTGGACGTGCATGGTCTCTTTCGAGGCGCTTGTTTCAATAGGCGATGTGCCGAATGGGCCCGTCGCGCTCTAGCAAGAAGTAGCTGGGCGTCGAGACGCACCTTACCCCAAGGTCCACGTAGGACCAACCAAGAAGCAACCCGGGATCGTTCGGATCGACGGCAATCAAAGGGTCTCGCACGGTGCGCATGGCGTCGAGCACGCTCTTGGAGGCGAGACCGTAGTGGATCAACAGGCCGGGGCCCACGGGCTTCGGCGACCTGCCGTCGAGGGGGACCACCTGGTAGGGCCCAAAACACACGGGCTTTCCAGACTTCATTTGCGGCTCGAAGGGGCCATCGACGCCCTTCTGCTCGATGCGAATGTTCCAACCACGGAGGGTGCCTGTTTGGGGGTCGCGGTAGAACGTCTTCTTGAACGTCTTCCAGGTGATCTTCTCGACAAAAGAGCCCAAACCAAGGGCGTAGCCTTTGTACTCGGCGCCTTCGAGCTGCGCTGGATCGATGGCCCCGCCGCGGGCCAAAAGCTCGGCCAAACGCTCGTTGTTCATGGCCAGGACGTCGTCACGGGAATAAGATGTCATGCTTCGTAGGCCTCGGTGCTGGAGGGTTCGATGATGCCCGTGGCGACAGAATAGCGACCCTCACAGAGGGCCTGCCAGGTGGCCTCCGGGGTCTTGGGTTGACGCGCGCACCACGCCAAATAGGCTTTAAAGGTGATGTCGGGGTCGTCCACCTGGCGCGGATCCACGCCGAAATCGCCCTGAATCGCCCGCTCGACGGCGTCGAGCAGCGACTCGTGGTAGCCCTCGAACACGGTCAGATCGCGGAGCCACTGGGCCCTTGGATCCTTGCCTGACACGACGTCGCGAGCGCGCTCGCGCGCCTCTTCGAGGCCCCCCTCGTGCAAAAGCAAGAGCTCGAGATCGTAGACGAACTGACCCTCATCGTGGTGGGCGGCCAAAAGATGGCGCAAAATGCGCTCTTTTGTGGAGACGAGGCCGGAAAAGTCCAAGGGCGCAATGGCCCTCTCCCACACCAAGAACGGAAAGCGCATCGGCCTTGGGTGGAGCAGCCGCGCGCGCAACGTGGGTCGCACGACCGACGCGCGGCTCGTTCCGATCGAGTCGAAGCGGAAGAGCACGCGGTGCCACATGCGCGCGACGCCCAGCGTGATCTGCCAGAGATTCGGCACCTGGGGCACGACGTGGAGGGCCCGCAGGCGTTCGAGGTTTTGCTCGATGCGCCGCGGAAACAGCAGCAAAAGGCGGGTGGCGAGGGGGATCATCAGGGCGCTCTCTTGGCTTTGCTCGCCCGTGGGGCGTGGGCCTTTTCTCTCCGTTTCAAGCGGGCGACCGTCTGTGCGTCGCGCTTCTTCAGCTCGTCCAGCAAGACATCCACGACCTCAACCTGGGGCGCTTCGAGCCAGGCGAGGAGCAGCCGGTAGGCCGCCGCGTTGCTCTCGGGCTCGGCATAAATGCAGGGGGACAGCTCCGGAACCTGGGTCAGGAGGGCGACGATGGGGTTGATGCACAGGCGCAGGACCGAGGAGCGCGCGGCGCGGAGCAGGCTGGTGAGCACAGCAATGTCGGCCGCGGCGAGCGCGTTCGGCGGGGCCCCTTCGATGACGCGGGCCTCGAACGCAACCACGGCGCGGCCCACTTCGTCGAGGTCGGCGCGGCGGGGTGGATGGGCCAAAAGCCGCTCGAACAGGCCCCTCGCCAGGGCCCGACGCACCTCCAAGAGCTCCGCAGTCAACCCGGGTAGGTCGCCCTCTTCGCGCGCCAGGTGCAGGAGCCCGGGCAACAGGGCCGGACCCGCCTCTCCTTCGAAGTCGGTCACCACGTGGCCGCTGCCCTGACGCGCGCGCAAAAGGCCCTCCGAGGCCAGGCGCCCGAGGGCCGCGCGCACCGTAACCCGGTTGACGCCAAAGCGTTCGGCCAGGTCGCGCTCGGCGGGCAGGCGCGTGCCGGGCGCCAGCTCGCCCGACAAAATGCGCCTCCGCAACGCGTCCGCGCAGGCGTCGACCGAGCTTGCGCGGGGCGGCAGGGGTTCGATGAAGAGGTCGTTTGGCACGGTGGTCGAATGGTCCGACCAATTCTTCCCCGTGTCAAGACCCTCCGTGAAGATTCTCCACGGAGGGCTGCCGCGCGGCTGGGACGCTACTGGTTCTCGATCTGACCGGCCTTGTTCACGACGAACGTGAAGGTCTTGCTGCCGGCCTTGAAGACCGCCTCGATGCTGTCCTCGTCGATGCGCGAGAAGGTGAGCGAGGCCGTCTTGTCTTTGGGGGTCACGAGCACGTACGACCCAGCTTGGGGGATGGGGTCGATCCAGCGCATCTCGACGTGGTTGATGGCCAGATCCCAGGCGCCCTTCTCGCCGGTCCAGGTGCGCGAGCCGTCCACCGAGATGCCGGTGTCGAGGCCCTCCGGCAGGGGCTTTTGCAGCCTGTCGCCGGTGCCGGTGCCGGTCCTGCCATCGCTCAAGCGCGTCCAGGTAAGCTCGTGCACGACGTGCCTGGAGGGGTCATCGAAGCTCCAGGTGACGGTCGCCACGCCGGTGACCTCCACGACGCCATTCGAGAGGTTGGACCAGGTGTGATCGACCACCACATCCCCCATGTCGTTCTTCTCGACATGGACCGTTTGCGTGCCCGAATAGGTGTGTCCGCGGTAGGTGCAAGAGCCCGGCAGCGCGCCGTACTCGATGGTCAGTGTGGCGTCGGCCAGCGTCACCTCCGCACAGGGGAGCTGCGACACGACGAAGTCTTTGATCTCCTGCGCCGCGTTCTCGACCGCCTGTCCGATCGTAAAGCTGGTCGTGATTTCGATGGAGCCCGAGGCCACCGACTGGGCCTGTGCGTCGAGGCTCATTTCCCCCAGGGCCTCGACCGCTTCGCCGAGGGTCATGTCTTCCTGTTCGTCTTTTTTGCAGCCCGATACGGCGAGGGGCAACACCAGGGCGAGGGCGACGAGCGAACGAGTCAGCATGGGAACCTCCAAATCAAAGCCAGTTCATCCTAGAGCAGTCGCCGTACCAACGCCACGCCGCGCGAAAATCCAGCTCCTTTCGCGGATTGACCCTTCGCTCGGCGGCGGGCGTGAAGAGCAGTTCACGTCATCGATGTGTTACGCCTCCTCCGCGCTCAGCAACTGAACGGATGCGCCCCAACCCAACCGACCGGGGAGACTGTCCGCTGGAGCGGACAGGCCCCGAAGCCGACCGTCCGCTCACCCGGGCACCTTCCTGCGCAAAGTCGGCGAAAAGCAGGGATGATTGGCCCTTTTCACGCGGCCCCTTGGGCGGCACGAGCCATGCTGTACGATGGCCTCGGAGGTCGTCATCATGGAATGGTTTCAAGCGGGTGGTTGGTGCATGTTCGTTGTCCTTCTGGCCGGCATCTTTGGCATCGTGCAAGGCGTCAGGGCGCTCCTCGATCCCTCGGCGGCGCGCGTCGCGGGGCTGCGGTCCCTGCCCACGCTCATCGGCTATGCCGCGCTCTTCGGCTTCGGGACCAACATGTGGTCGATCAATATCCACCTCTCCGATCCGGCGTTTGTGGCGGCCACGGGCATTCCGGCAGACGCCATGTCGGCGACGATGGGGATGACCGAAGCCGCTCAGGCCCTCACGCTGGGTGCCATGTTGGCTTTCGTGGTGGTCTTGCTGCGCTACCTGGCCGAGACGAAGCACGCAAAGCTTGCAGCTAGCTGACCGCTCGGATGACCGAGAAAAGAAGGGCGGCGCGCGAGGGGGGGAGCACGGAGGGGTTGACGGAGCGGTGGTTTTCCGTGTCAACTGACCTTTCATTCGGAGGTCAGGAGCAACATGGAAAGCAGCGAAAACGGCCCCTCGGGCCGCGCCGTCGACACCCCAGCGCGGGGCGTTGGCCTGAGCTTCGTCGAGCTGTTCGGGATACACGGTTATCAAGACACCGATGGTCGCCTGTTGGGGGAGCACCGGGCGGTGCGCGAGGGCTACCGCGGAGCGCCCACGAAACACGTGGTGTGCCCCTACCATGGCAGTCGTTTCAAGGCGCCACAGCCCATGAACGTGAGCGCCTTGAAGCAGATGGCCGACGCCTGGGACGACATCATCGATAGCCTGTCTTTTTTGCACGACGCGTATGTCAAGCTCGCAGAGATTGGCGATGAGCCCATGTCGCTCGCGCACGTCTGGCGCACGTTCGTCCTCGGCACCACGCTGCCACCTTACCTCTTCTTCCGCGAGAGCCACCCCTACGCATCCGGAGAGCTGCCGGCCTCGGTGGCCGCCTGTTACAAGGTGCTGCTCGGCATGAAGTACACCGCCGAGGAGATGATTCTGTCGGCGATCTTGGCGGGAGAAAGCACCGAGCTCATCCATCCCAGCGGTCAGGCGCTCTTCGACTACGCCGAAGAGCACGGGCTCCTGGTCGGGGAAGAGGAGGTCTGCGCCGGAGCCCCCAAGTCGATTTTGGAGACCCTGGAGACGGTAGCCGAGGGCCGGCCGCGGAAGAAGCGCGAGGGCACCTTGCCAATCCAGAAGGTCATCGACGACAGCGGAAAATGGGCGGCCTTCTCCCACTCTTCCCTGGCCCTCTTCTGCTCCTTGTTGGTGTTTCTTACCGAAGCGAACCACTTGCAAGATCGGCTGCTCGAAGCCACGGGCAAGAGGAAACGCGGGCTCGCGACCATGGAGCCTACCGAAACGGGCCCCGAGGTCAGCATGATCTTGGCTCTGGGGCTCAAGCACATTGTCTGGAAGCTG
>CAYLJT010000074.1:0-16175 GCA_964383995.1 uncultured Polyangiaceae bacterium | reverse complement strand
TGTTCATGGTCAAATTTGTCAACTGGCTCGAAGGCGAGTTTCCATTTGCCGACAACATCAAACCCGTGACCAATCTGCGGCAAATTCTGTGGAAGGAAGACCGTCTCAGCTTTGCCGCCGTCGCGTGGATGCTGGCGCGGTTCCTCACCCGGCATCCCAAATCAGCCTTAAGCACAGAAACGGATAACACCAAACTGGCAGCGCACGTGCGTCAGATGTTGGAATTCGACGACGACTTTGCGGCCGCCGACTTGGCCCGACACTGCGCGGTCGTGACGCTCGAAATCGAGACCATCGCCCTAGAGAGCCTGGCCGCGGCGCGCCGCTACGCCCCCGTCCGCCCGAGCGCGGACATCCTCGCCATCGTGCAAGATCGCGCCAAACAGAAGGACTTTTTGGCCCAGCATGGCTTTCCCGTAGGGCCCTATCGCAAGGCCTCCACGGCGGACGAGGTCCAGAAGGGCCTTTTGGAGCTGAAGGGGCCTTGTTTCGTCAAGGCCACACGGGGTGGGTACGACGGCCGAAGTCAGGTGCTCGTCGGCGACCCCAGCGGCGCCGCAGAAGCCTTTGGCGCCCTCGGCGGGCGCCCGGTGATCATTGAGCGGTCCATCGATCTCGCCGAAGAGCTGAGCGTGCTCGTGGCGCGCTCGCCAAGCGGTGAGGTCGCCGTCTACCCCGTGTCCCTCAATCACCACGAACAGCGCATCTTGGATTGGAGCGTGTTGCCCGGGCCGGTCCCGAAGGAGGTCTCGGCGAAGGCCCAAGAAATCGCGCGCGATCTGGCCACTTCGTTGGAGCTTCAAGGCATCTTGGTCGTGGAGCTGTTCCTCACGAAGAGCGGGGATCTGCTGGTGAACGAGCTAGCGCCGAGGCCACACAACACCTTTCACTCCACGGAGGTCGCCTGTCAAACCAGCCAGTTCGAGCAGCTCGTGCGGGCCATTTGCGATCTGCCCCTCGGCAGCGTGGAGGTGCTGAAGCCCGCGGCGATCCTCAATTTGCTCGGCGATTTGTGGCTCGGAGACACGCCGCCCCGCTTCGACAAGGCCCTCGCGGAGACGGGCGTCCGGGTCCACCTGTACGGCAAAAGGGTGGCTCGTCCCGGGCGAAAAATGGGGCATTTGTCGGCCACCGGGGCCACCGCCGAGGAGGCCGTCGCGCGCGTCAAACGCGCCAGGGATTTGCTGCTCGAACGCTGATCAAGGCCCCTTCGAGGGTGGCTGTTTGGCGTGCTCGTGCTCGTGATCGTGGTCGGCCGCGCTCGCCTCGGCCCCAAAAAAGCTCCAAAACAGCACGCCCAAGGCCATCACGAGGATGGCGCCAATTCGCAACACGGACCCTAAGTCTTCGACCCAGCCGCCGGCCTCCACGCCCGTAAGGGCCAGTGCAACACCGAGCCAACCTGCCAGTGCGTGGGCGACGCGACCGCGGGTCCCGCCGGTGGGCCGCGGAAAGGCGTCGTGAAACAACGCGTGGAGCAAGAGGCCTGCGATGGATGCCAAGATCCAGGGCTGAACGGTGTGCAGGCGCTCTGCCGCCAACAGGCTCCCCAGGGCCGCTCCGACGACCGTTGCGCCGAGGACGCCAAAAAGCGCCACCGCCGTCGCGCGGCGCTCACCACCTCTTCCCGCGCGCAGCTCCATGGCACGCATCCCGACGACCATCGCCAGAGGCGTCGTGTGCCCCGCCACCGCGAGCACGATGGATACGCTGAGCTCGCTGCTCTCCGCGAGGGAGGCGAGCGCCGCGCCTTCGCCGAGCTGGTGGACCATCACGGCGGCATAACCCATCGCGAGCGCCACCGCGGGGGCTCCATGCCTGTGCGGACGCCCGGGAAGAAAAGCCCGTTCGAGCAGCGCAGGGCCGACGAACCCCACGAGAGCCGCGCCGAGGACACCAGCGCCTCCGTCGGCCACGGCCTCGGGCAAGAGGTGCAAAAGCGCAATGGACGCCGCAGCCATCACGGCAAACGCGCGCAGGGGGCTTATCGCCGAGCGCGCGTGCTCTTGCCACAGGGCGGCGAGGCCCCCGATGACCACGGCGAGACCTAAGATGACAAGGCCGTGCAAAAGCGACACGGCAAAGCTACTCCGTGCGCTGGATGACGTGGAAACCGTAGGGGGTCTCGACGAGTTCGCTGACCTCGTCGACTTTCAGCGCGAAGGCCGCGTCGGCGAACGGTTTGACCATGGAGCCCTTGCCGAAGGGCCCGAGATCGCCGCCCCGGGACGCGGCGCCGGGCTCGTCGCTGTACGCCGCGACGACGTCTTCGAACTTGGCGCCCGCGCGCAGCTTCGCGAGGCATTCGGCGGCGCGAGCGCGGGCTTCGGCGCGGGTGCGCGTGACGCCATCGGGCTTGCGTTGCGAGTCCTTGTGCATCACCAAAACGTGCCGCGCGCGGATCTGCTTCGGCTGCGCTTCTTCGGCCTTTCGTTCGGCTTCGAGGCGCGCTTCTTCTTCGGCGAGGCGCTGGGGCGCAGAGACCGCGAGCTCTCCCCCCACCCACTCGGGGGACGTCCCAAGGGTCGCACAACCCCCCGCGAACATCGCGAAGAACGCGGGCATTAGGGCGCAATAGGGGAGGCCGCGGGGGGGCATGGGGCGCGCATCCTGCCGTGGGTCGCGGGGATCTGCAACGTGCGTCGTTGGTAGACCCGTCGACCGCGCGGCGTCGATAGCGGTAGAGTCATCGAAATATGCCCTTCGGACCGCACATTTGGCCTCGTTTTGCCCTGCTTTTTTGCGTGTCGTGCTCGGGTGGCCGGGACTACCTCGTGGGGGATCCGTCGCCCTCATCGGCGACGCGACCGCGGGAGAGCGGGTGGGTCGGGGAAGCCACGGAGGGCCCTGACGGCGCGATGAGCACAGGCGATTTGCCGCCCGCAGGGATCCAGGACGTGACCGCGCCGAGCGCCCCCGTTTCGCTGGAGGACCACGGCTCGGGCGCCCTGTTTCGCAACACGTATTACGACTTTCCGAGGGAAGGTGAGGGCCCCCAAGAGGCATCGTTGTTCGACGCCGCGTGCAAGCCGATTGGCAAGGTCACGCAAGCTTTTCACGATGCGCTCTGCGTTCAAGGAAGCGGTCGTTTGCGCGCCGGAGGGACGGTGAGCTTCGCCCGCCGCGACTGCGCCTGCGCGGCCCTCTGCCCCAGGACGAATCAGCATATTTGCTACGAGGCCCTCGATCCCGCGCGTTTTCCCTACGGGCGCGGCGCCACCGGCAAGGCCATCACGCCGTTTCGCACGGTTGCGGTGGACACCAGCGTGATCCCCATGGGCTCGGCCCTGCGCATCCCCGAGCTCGTGGGCCTGCCCTTGCCCGACGGCAGCCCCCACGATGGCTGTTTTGTTGCCGAGGATCGCGGACTACGTGTGGTGGGCCGCCACATCGACGTGTTTACTGGGGATCCAGCCATGACGGCGCGCTGGAACCAGCTTGTGCCCTCCAACCGCGGAGTTCACGTGGAGGTAGGCGCGCCTCGCTGCGCAGGACCCCTTTTTTCCCCCACGCCCCCGCGGTAGTTCAAGAGAACGTAAGTCCGGTGAGATGAGCCACGCCGACGAAACAGCCCGCGCGAAAGAGCGTCTTGGAGCCGTGATCAACGGCGTCTGGACCCTCGAGCACGTGCTGGATGTCTCGGACCTGACGACCACGTTCGCGGCGCGACACGCGGACGGCTCCACGGCGGCGTTGGCGATCTTGCAGCCGATGTTCTGCGGCGACGACGAGATTCACGAGCACTTCCTGCGTCAGTCGTACATCGCCAATGGCGTCGAACAGCGGGGAATCGTGGCCGTGTTCGGCGACGACATCACCGAAGACGGCGAGCCGTTCATCATCACCGAGCTCGTGGAAGGGCAGTCGGTCGAGGAGCTTTTGCACGAACGTGGCCCGAAGCTCCCTCCGCTTGTCGCGATTTCCATCGGCGAACAGGCCACCGCGGTGCTCGCGGCGCTGCACGGCGCGTCCATTTTTCACCACGCCCTGTCCCCCGCGCGGCTCTTCATCACGAACGAAGGCGTGGTGAAGGTGCTCGAGCCCGGCGGGGCGCAGCTTCGCACGGCCCTCGCACGGAGCGCCCGCGCGCCCTGGGGAAACCTGCTTTTCATGGCCCCCGAGGTCGCGATGCACAACGCGCCCGACGGCCGCGCGGACGTGTTCTCGATGGGCGCCGTGCTGTTCAACATGCTGGCGGGCGAGCCTCCTCGAAGGGCGCGCACCGAGGTCGACGCGTTGGCCCTCGCCGTGTCGCGACCCCCGCCGCAGCTCAGCGCCGTGTTGCCCGACGTCGATCCCGCGGTAGCCGAGGTGATTGATCGGGCCCTCGCGTGGAGCCCGGCCGAGCGCTTTCAGACCACCGCCGAGATGCACGAGGCGCTGCTGCAACTGCTCGATCACTTGGGCGGCGAGGTCGCCGACGGGGAGGCTCGGAGCGATGAACAGGCGCTCGACGACGGCTGGGATGCGCCGGAAGACCGCGCCGCGCTGAATCCGCCCGTGAGCTTGGAGCCGCCGACCTTGCCACGGGAGGTCGAGAATCGTTTCCAACGGGTCAGCGATCCGGACTTCACCGAAACGCCGTCCGAGTCCTCGATCAGCCGCGCGCACGGCGCGACCGCGGAAGGCACCCTCGGCGACACGCCCTTGCCTCACTTGCTGGTCTACATGTTGGACCAGGGTTTGTCGGGAACCGTCGTGCTGCGCGGGCCCAACGGCGCGACGCACGCCGTGGCCTTCGATCGCGGGACGCCCGTCAAAGTGCGCACGGGCGCGCCGGTCGCGCCGCTCGATAGCATCCTCGTCGAACTGGGGCTCGTCGACGCGAACACGCTCCGCGACACCCTCGCCGAGAGCAGCGCGATGAAAGAGCTCCACGGCAGCGTGCTCGTGGGACGCAAGCTCCTCGACCCAAAGACGCTGCTCGAAGTGTTGCGCGTGCAGACCGCGCGCAAGCTCGCCTCGCTCTTCGATCTGCCGCCGGCGAGCACCTTTTCTTTCTACGCGGACCGCAACCTCATCACGCGCTACGGCGGCCCCGAGCCCCTGCCCGTCGACACCTACCACGCGATCGTCGCCGGTCTCCGCGCCTTTCCTCAGCACGCCCCCATCGAAGAGACCCTCGGTCGCTTCGGCGATGCCCCCGTGGCCCTGGCGTCGAGCGCCGAGCACGCACGCTTCCAGTTCGATGGTCACGAGCAGGTCGCCCTCGACGCCCTGCGCGCGCGACGGCTGCCGATCATCGAGATCTTGCGCGAGCGCCACGCGGTCCCCGAAGCGATTCGTCGCGCGGTCTACGTCCTCGCGATCACGCGCTGCCTGGATGTTGGAGCTCCAACGAATCCCCCCGTGGGCATTGGCGCAGGGATCCCGCCGCTCGCCGATTTGCGCTCCGTTCGACCTCGACGCGCGAGGCCCGCCGCGCCGCCTCCCCCACCTCGGAAGAAGCCGCCCGCGCCGTCATTCGTCGACGTCATCGCACCCTCGCCGACTCCCCCCGTGGTCACACCGACACCCGCCGCCGTATCGCCCACGCCGAGCCCGGTGATCGCGGCGCCCATCAAAGAGCAGCCGCACCGCGCGCCCTCGGTGAAGCGCTCGCTGACGCCGAGCCCCGAGGCCATTCGCCGCGCCGACATCGAGAAGCGCATCGAGAGCTCGCAGAACGACGACTTCTTCGCGCTGCTCGGCGTCGCGAAGAACGCCACGCGCGAGCAAATTCAGGCGGCGTACTTCACCGCCGCGCGCACCTTCCACCCGGACCGCTTACCCGCCGACATGGTCGATCTAAAACCGGCGGTTTCCCGTGCTTTTGCGCGGATCAACGAGGCCTACCAGGTGCTCGGCGACGTCGAGAAACGCAAGGCCTACGAGAAGTCGCTGACCCAAGGCCCGCCGCCTCCCGATGAGCACGAGCAGGTCGCCAAGGCCATGAACGCCGCGGTGGATTTCCAAAAGGCCGAGCTGCTCCTGAAGCGCAACGACCTGCCCGGGGCCGAAGCGTTGGTGATGCGAGCCGCGCAAGCCGACCCCGAGCAGCCCGAGTACATGGCGCTCTTGACCTGGATTCAGGCGCTGAAACGCGGCGATCCACCCCACATCCCAGAGGGCGGCGCGTCCGCGCACTACGACGACTTGATCCGCACGTTCGACAAGATCCTCGCGAAGGAGCCGACGTTCGAGCGCGCGCTGTTCTACCGCGGCACGCTGCTCAAGCGCGCGGGCTACGCCGATAAGGCCTTCCGCGATTTTCGCACGGTGGCCGAGATCAACCCGAAGAACATCGATGCGATCCGCGAAGTGCGCTTGCACGAGATGCGGCGTCGCGAGAGCGGCAAGCACAAGACGCCCACACCTCCCACGGCGGGCGGTGGTGGAGGGCTGTTCGGCAAGTTCCTAAAGCGCTAGCGCCGGCCTCAACGAACCGCCGCGCGCGATGTGCCGAGCACGCGCAGTGCGCGACAAAGCGCTTCGTCTTTGCAGGGGCCCACCTGACCGCCGTGCGGGGGCCACGAGACCCCGCGAATCAAGGCCTTGTCTCGGACATCGGGCCCCCGCCAGGGTCCGAGCGCCTGGGTCACCGTCGCCTCGCGCTCGCTGGGGCCCGGCAACGACAGCGCCACGTCCGGCGTAATGCCCACCTTCTGCACCGGAGAACCGTCGGGCAGCGCGTAGAGCAAGGTCGTCAGACGCAACACGCCGACGTGCGCCTCATCGTCGAGGTACTCCTGCGCACAGCCTTTTCCGTAGGTCTTTTCGCCGATCACGACGCCCCTTTGGTAGGCCGCGATGGCGCCCGCGATCATCTCTGCTGCGCTCGCCGAATCGCCGTCGACCAACACCGCGAGGGGCCCCGTGTACTGTTGATCGGCGGGCACCTCGGGGGCGCGTTCGATCTCGATGCCGCCGTCGCGGCGGCGCATCGGAAAGAGCGTGGCGCCCGACAGGAAATAGCCAAGCGCGTCCGCGGCGCCGTCCGTCGAGCCACCGCTATTGGCCCTTAGATCCAAGGCGATTCCGAGCACGTTGGGGGTGTTGCGCACGCGCGCGAGGACGGCCTTGATCTCGCGGCCCAGGTCGTCGGGCACGTCGATGATGCGCACGATCGCGGCCGTGCCGTTGCCATAGCGCACGAAGTCAGCGGCGAGCTCGTGGGGTGGATTGTCCGAGTCATCTTCCACCGCGGGCGCGGTAACCAAGAGCTCTACGAGCGGGCTGGGTCCCTCGCGCAGCACGGTCACCGGGGTCGGCGCGCGGGTCGGGAGCACGCCGAGCTGTTGCGCTTGCTCGATGCTCACCCCCGCGAGCTTCACCTCCCCCACCTGGAGCACCAAATCCCCTACTTGCAGCGGCGCGAGGGGGGCTGAGTCGATGCGCACGCCCAGGGTCGAACGCGTCATTTCGCCCCACATGCGCGGTGGCGGTGCGGTCTCCAAATCGAGGTCGTAAATCGAGACCTCTTCGTCGAGGGGCGCCCACGCGCCGTGCGCGTCGAGCTGCGGAACATAGGCGCGCAGGGCCGCCGCGAGGATCGCCGCGGTCCAACCGTCGACGCCAAGGCGAGGCGCGCTCCGCTCCCGCGCGGCATCGACGAAGGGCGCCATGGCGTCGCCGTACAGCGTCGTTGCTATGGCCGCGCTGCGACCCAGGTTGTGCGCGAGGCTCACGGCGGTGCGGGTGACGGGCCCCTCTTCGTAGGGCGAGGCCGCAAGCTTGCGCCACGCGTCGCCCGACGCACCGACGGTTTCACCGCGGGGCGCGGCGAGCAGGGCTGCGCGGTAGCTCTCCTCGAAGAAACCGCGCACAGCGTCGGACCAAGACGACATTTCGGCGCCCACACGGGCTGCCGCGCGACACGGGCCCGAGCCCACGGGCGCCTGCAATTCGGCCAAGAGGGCCGCGGCGTGCTGCGCCAGCGCGGGTCCCACCGGCGAGTCCTTGGCCACCGACCACAAACCGTGGGGATCGAGCCAATCGGCCGTCGCTTCGCCGAACACTTTCGCGTCCAAGGAGGGCACGACGCCCGCCAAGTTGTCTCGGACTTGCGCCGTGATCAGCCGCGCCTCATCGCACGTGATCATGGGCGGCAGGCCCGACGGCATCACGAAGGGCGGCTCGTCGTCCGCGCCGGGCTCGGGCACCGCCCACGCCAGCACCGCGAGGGTGACGCGCGCCACACCGCGTTGCGCGAGAGGCGAGCGCACCGTGGGTCGTTGGGCGGCGACGATCCCCACCGCGAGGCTCGCAACGAGGCCCGCGAGGATCCAACGGCTCCACCGAAACACGCGCGCACGCTACCACGAGAGCTGAACCGCTCAGCATTCCCTGCGGCTCACCGCTGAAAGCGGCACCCCGTGCGCCTCGCGCAATCTTCGCGAAATTCTTTCGTTATCTCCGCGGGCCTCGGATGGACTTGCGCGTTTCGAAGGGCCCCAAGTGCTCTCCGACCGCCTTTTTCCGCACGGCACTGCTTGTGCAATGCGTGCGCGCCAAACGCAACGAATGCCACCCCCTCTCGGGTGGTGAGGGTCGTCGCTGCGCGGAGGAACGCCATGTTTGCAACCTCGGAGCGTCCGGCTTTTTCCATTTATCGATCCAGCCTCGCGGCACAGGAGGCGCTCAGCGCCGACGCCGAAAGGGAGCTCGCGTTGAGCTACCGAGGGGGCAATGCGGTCGCAGGCAAGCGCCTCATCGAAGCCTGTTTGCCGTTCGTCGTGTCGGTCGCCCTGGAGTACCGAAGGTGGGGGTTGCCGCTGGAGGACATTGTTCAGGAGGGCAACATCGGCCTGCTCAAGGCCGTCGAGCGCTTCGATCCGGACCGCAGCTGCCGCCTCGCGACCTACGCCGCCTACTGGATTCGCGCGGAGATTCGCGAGTACGTGGCGCGCGGCTACCGCATCGTGCGGCTCGGATCGTCGAAGGGTGAGCGCCGGGCGCTGCGCATTTACCGTCGCACGCGCGAGCGCGATCCGGTGACGCTCGGCGCGCAAGCGGGCCTGAGCCCCGAGCGCGTGGAGGCCCTCTTGCCGGTGCTCATGGCGCGGGACGTGAGCCTCGACGTCGCCCCCACGGACGACGGCCTCGCGCCGGTCGACAAGCTTGCCACCTCCGAGCCCAGCCCCGAAGAACAAGCGTCCTCGACGCAGGGTGAGCGAATCATGCACGACGCGCTGACCACCGCGGTGGCCGAGCTATCGCCCCGCGAGCAGCGCATCGTGCGCTCGCGCTTTCTCACCGAAGAGCCGCGCACGCTCGAACAAATCGGCGTGGAGCTTGGCGTGAGCAAAGAACGCGTGCGGCAGCTCGAAGAGCGCGCCAAGCGGCGCATGCGCGCCCGCATCGAGGAGCTGGTCGGCGCCGACTACGCGATGACCGGCTGACCCTCTTCGCCGATCTCGATGACGGTGCCCTCTTGGGCCGCGATGGTGTTCGGAAAGAGGGCCCGTGCGCGCCGCTCTTTGTCTCGGACTTGCTCGTCGGTCTGGCTGGGATCGTGGTGGTGCAAGACGAGGAGCTTCACCCCCGCCGCATGCGCGAGCTCACACGCGGCCTCGTAGGTCGCGTGGCCCCAGCCCGTTTTGGGCATGCCTCCCACCTGCCCCGCGTACTCCTCGGGGGTGTACATCGCGTCGAAAATGAGCACATCCGTCCCTCGCGCGAGGCGAAGGAGCTTGGGATCGACGATCGCGTAGTGCTCGGAGTCGGTCACGTAGGTCACCGAACGTCCCTCGTGATCGACGCGGTAGGCGTAGACGCCGTTCGGGTGGTTGCCGCGCGCATTGGTGACGCGGACATCGGCCGCAGGCCCGACCGTGACGACCTCGCCTTCGTAGAGATCTTGAAACGACATCGAGGCGCCCATCTCGGAGAGATGAACGGGGAAGCTCGGGTAGTCCATTTGCCCCGCGAGGGTCTCTTCGAGCGTGCGCGTGACGTTGGCGCCGCCGTACAAATGGATGCGGTTACCTCGGATGAATGCGGGAGAAAAGAAGGGGAAGCCTTGGATGTGATCCCAGTGGACGTGGCTGAAGAACATCCACGCCTCGATGGGCAGGTGCTTCAACAGATCTTGCCCCAAGAGCCGAAGTCCGGTGCCGCCGTCGAGGATGAGCAAGGCACCCCCCGCACGAACTTCGTAACAGCTCGTGTTGCCTCCGAACTCGACCGTATCTGGACCGGGTGACGGGATGCTTCCGCGAACCCCCCACATCTTGATCCGCATCGTCGAGATACCTTTCAATCCCACCCGTTTTTGCCTTGGAGCGATCTAAAGCGGCCCGGCCCGCATCGTCAAGGACGCCCCCTGGTCGGCCATGAAAAAATGCTTGGGCTCCCCCTCGGGCACGCCGCCGGAGTATCGTCGCCGCGTGACCCAAGCGGCCGATGTCATCGTGGTCCTGGGCTGCCGGGTGCTGCCGGCTGGACGACCTACGGCGACCGCCCGGCGTCGCGCGGAGCGCGCTGCGGACGCGTTTTTTGCCGGCGTGGCGCCGTACATCATCACTTCGGGGGGCCGACGCTGGGGCGAGCACGCCGAGGCCCTCGTGCTCCGGGAGGCGCTTGTCGATGCGGGGGTCCCGCGGGCTCGCATCGCCGTCGAGCTTTGTTCGATGACGACCACGGAGAACGCGTTTTTTACCGCCCGTCTGCTGGAGCGACGGGGGGCCCGGCGCGCGGCCATCGTGACCTGTGACTGGCACATGCCCCGGGCCCTCGCGAGCTTCAGCGCCGTGGGGGTCGAGGGGCTCGCGCTGCCGGTCACGCCTCCGCACGCCGCCTTCGCGACGCAAACGCGACGGCGCATTCATGAAGCCCTGGCGACGCCGCTCGACGCGCTGTCGCTCCGGCGCCTCCTCGCGATGAGCCCACCATGAAGCGACTCCTGACTTGGTTTTGCGCCCTCGGCTGGGCCGCATGTGCGCCCCAAGCGCCCACCGCCGACGCCCCCACGCCCTCGGCGACGGCGGCCAACGCGCTGGTCGCCCCCGTGGCCGCGGCGCCGAGCCGCCTCGGGGCCATCGCCGAGGCCGAGCACCGAAGGCGGCCGAACGACATCACCGACGACGATCGCGCGAGCCGCGACGTAGCCACGCGCCGCGCGGCGATCCGCGCCCTCGCCCGCATCGGGGGGGACGCCGCGCGACCGGGGCTCCTGCGCGCCCTCGCCGACGAGGACGACGAGGTCGTGAGCTGGGCCGCCTACGGCCTCGGGTTCACGTGCAAGGGGCACGAGGCCGAGACGGCGTCGGCCCTGGTCGCCGCGGCCCTCCCGCGAATCGTTGCAGCTCAAACCAATTCCAGCGGCCGCTTCGATGCCTTCGAGGCCCTCGCGCGGGCGCTCGGCAAGTGCGGCGCCGAGACCTCCGAACCGACGCTGGTCGGCTGGTTGCGTGCCCCTCGCTCGCGGGCGGTCGCGGCGGCCGTCGCGCTCGGCGACTACGCGGTCGCGAAGAAGAAGCTCCGCGAAGAGACCCTCGCGGCGCTGTTGTCGGTGGCCGCGGGCAGCGCGGCCGAACCGCCGATCCCCGAGGCTTTGTTCGCGCCTGGGCGGCTCGATCACGTGCCGCCGTCGGTCTTGGAGCGCCTGCGCGAGGTGGCCAGCGCGCGCCTCGCCGAGCCCGGCCCCGCGCGGCTCTTCGCGGTGCGCGCCCTGGGTCGCTCCGGCCCCGAGGCCGCCGAGGGCCTCGCGAAGGTGGTGGGCTCGAAGGACTTCACGATGCCCGAGCGGACCGAGGCCGCGCGTGCCCTGCCGCGCCTCGAAAAGGCCGGTCAAAACGCGCTCGCCGAGGTGTTGCCCACGTTGCTGCCCGCCGCGCCGCTCAGCGAAGAAGCCCTGCTGCACGAGGACACGCACGTGCTCGTGGCGACCCTCGACGGCTTCACGAGCGCGGGCAAAGCCGCGCGGACGCTCGAACAAATCGCCAAGCTCTCGCTGCCCGAAGGCGCGTCGTTGGCGGCCAAACGAAGGCTTTCGTGGATCCGCTGCGGGGCCGCGAAGGTGCTCGCTGGCAAGAGCGTCAGCAACCCGCTCTTGCTCGCGTGCGACGTCGCGCAAGAGGCCGAGAGCCGCAAAGACGCGCTCGACGAGAAGGTCAGCGCGACCCTCGTGAAGGGCACGGTCGGTCAACGCGCGATGGTGGCGGTCCTCGGTCGCGCGCCGATCGAAGGCGCGCGGCTCACGGCGTTTCAAGCCTATGCACGCTATGGCGAGCTGCGCGCGCGAGAGGACGCGCTGGCGCTGCTCGAAGAGCACGACGAGGTCGAAGGCGTGGCCGCGTTGCTCGCCGAAGCGCTTCGCTCGAAGCACGTGGGCATCGTGGGCTCGGCCGCCGACGTCATCGCGAAGAAGCCGCAAATTGTCCGAGACAAACCGAAGAAGGGCCGGAAAAAGAAGCCCAAGGAGGGGGACACGGTGGCGGTCGCGCCGTCCCCCGAGGTGGTGAAGGCCCTGGTCGAAGCCATCGGCAACCCGGCGCTGATGGATGATCCGGAGCAGGCCGGCTCGTTGATCGAAGCCGCGGGGGCCCTCGGCCTCGCGGAGGTGAAGGCGCCGCTCGAAGCCGCGTGCCGCTCGTCGTTCCCCACGCTGCGTGAGCACGCGCAGAAGGCGCTGGAGCTCGTGACGGGCAAGAAGATCACCTGCGATGCGCCCGCAGAGGGCGGTGATTTGCCGAGCGAGCTGGCGCGCGCGCTGCCCACGGGCCCGGTCACCATCACCTTCACGTCCGAGCTCGGGCCGCTCACGCTCACCCTCGATCCGACGGTCGCGCCGCAAGCGACGAGCCGCATCGTGGAGCTCGTGCGCAGCGGCTACTACGAGGGCAACGTGGTGCACCGCGTGGTCCCGGGGTTCGTGACGCAGCTCGGCGCCCCCGACGGCGACGGCTGGGGTGGGCCGCCGATGCCGCCGCTTCGCTGCGAAACCTCGCCCCTCGCCTTCGAGGTGGGCACCGTCGGCGTGGCCCTCGCGGGGCGCGACACCGGGTCGAGCCAAATCTTCGTGATGCACGGCCGCTACCCGCACCTCGACGGCGGCTACGCGTGGATCGGAACCGCGACGGGTCCGTGGAGCGCGCTGATCGACGGCGATCACGTGCGCGAAGGTCGTGTCAGCGTCAAAGAGGGGCCGTGAAACGATTCGAAGAGATCCCGCTTTTGTCCGGCGGAAACTACGCGGGGCACCTCGGCGAAATTCAGAAAAACCGGCTGAACTTCTTTCACCGCTTCAACGACGAGCTCGGCGACGTGTGTCGACTGCGCGTCTTCAACTACCGCATGCTCTTCGTGAACACGCCCGAGCTCGTGCACGAGGTGCTGGTCGAGAAGGCGAAGTGCTTCGAGAAATCGCCCATTTTGCGCACGGTTTTGCACCCCATCGCGGGCGAGGGGATCTTCACCGCCGAGGGCGAGCTGTGGAAGCGCCAGCGCCGCTTGATGTCGCCCTTGTTTCAGCACTCGCAGCTCGAGGGCTACGCGAACGCCATGGCGGCCTGCACGGAGCAGGTGGTGAGCGGCTTGGCGGACGGCGAAGCTGTCGATATTGCCCGGGTAACGACGCGAATCACCATGAACGTCGCCGGTCGCACGTTGTTCGACGCGGACACGCTGACCGAGGCCGACGAGCTCGGCAACGCCCTCGCGACGGCGTTGCACTGGGTGGATTGGGCCGTGTCGTCGGTACCGCTCATCCTCCAAACGCGCGTGCGCACCTGGCTCGATCACCTCAAGCCCTTCGCGTCGCCTTCCCTCGACGAGCTTCGCAAGCGCGCCGTCCATGGCTTGCTCGCCCCTGTCCATTGGCCATCGGAGCGTTCACGCACGCTCGCCAAGGCCATCCAGGTGCTCGACGCGAAGGTCGAGCGCATGATCCGTGATCGCCGCGCGCAGGGGCTCTCGCGGCCCGATTTGCTCTCGCGCTTGCTCGCCGCGCACGACGACGACGGCACGCGCATGAGCGACCGTCAGGTGCGCGACGAGGTGCTCACGCTCTTCATCGCCGGCCACGAAACGACCGCCTCGGGCCTGGCATGGGCGCTCTATCTGCTCGGCCGCCACCCCGAGGCCTACGCCCGCGTGCGCGCCGAGGCCGATGCGCTGAGCGGGCCGCCGACCTACGCCGACCTGCCCCGCCTCGGCTATTCGCTGAAGGTCTTCAAAGAGGCGCTTCGCCTTTATCCGCCGGTGTTTTTCTTTGGACGCCAAACGGTGTGCGACGTCGAGGTGGGGGGCTACCTCATCCCGCCGCGCATCGTCGTGATGGTGAGCCCTTACGCGCTGCATCACCGCAAGGACACCTGGCCCGACCCCGAAAAGTTCGACCCCGAGCGGTTCACGCCCGAGCGCGAAGAGGGGCGTCACCGCCAGGCGTTCATCCCCTTCAGCGCCGGCCCTCGCACCTGCATCGGCAACCACTTCGCGCTGATGGAAGGGCCGATGGTGCTGGCAACGATGCTCCGCCACATGGACCTGTCGCTCGCCAACGACGAGCCCGTGGTGCCCGAGCCGAAGACCACGCTGAGACCGCGCGGCGGCGTGCCGATGCGCGTCAAGCTCCGCCACTAAGGCATCGCTGGGGCGTTCCGCGTCGATGGCGGAGCCGCGAGCCCGGAGCACACAAGCGCCCGGGCCCGCTGGGCGATTTGTTTGACGTCAAACGATTAGCTACAGCCCATGCTGTTGCCGCAGTTGAGGCACTTGTAACAGGCGCCATTGCGCACCGTGATGTGGCCACAACCGTCGCACACGGGCGCGTCGCCCATGAGGTCTTCGAGCTGCGCGTCGAGGGAGCTCGCACGCATCTCGACGTCGCGCTTAGCCTCCACCGGCGTGGACTCGGGGAGCAGCCCCAAGGTGGCCTCTTGCGCGCGGGTTTCGGCCGGATCTTGGATGGTCGCCACCACCGTGGGGGCCACGTGGGCGAGGTCGTAGCGGTGCAGGTACTCGACCCCGATGGCGCGGAAGATGTAGTCGACGATCGACGTCGCGAGCTTGATGTTCTCGTGACCTTCGACCGGCCCCTGGGGCTCGAAACGCGTGAACGTGAACTGATCCACGTAGGTCTCGAGGGGCACGCCGTATTGCAGGCCGAGGCTCACCGACATGGCGAAGCAGTTCATCAACGAGCGGAAGGCGGCGCCTTCTTTGTGCATGTCGATGAAGATCTCGCCCACCGTGCCATCGACGTATTCGCCGGTGCGCAGATAGATCTTGTGGCCGCCGACGCGGGCCTCTTGGGTGATGCCACGGCGCTTCTTGGGGAGACGCGCGCGCGAGCCCTTGGGTCGCACGAGGGGCCGCATCTCGGTGGGCACGGCTTGCGTGGCGGGCGCCGCGTCGGCCTTGGCCTTCTCCTTGTCTTTTTCTTTGTCGCTCGACGCCGACAACGGCTGCGACGCCTTGCAACCGTCGCGGTAGAGAGCCACGGCCTTGAGCCCCAAACGGAAGCCCTCTTCGTAGATCTTTTGCACGTCCTCGACGGTGGACTCGTTCGGCAAGTTGACCGTCTTGGAGATGGCGCCCGACAAGAAGGGCTGCACCGCGGCCATCATGCGCACGTGGGACATGGGCGCGAGGAAGCGCTTGCCCGTCTTGCCGCAGCGGTTCGCGCAGTCGAACACCGCGTAGTGCTCGAGACGCAGATGCGGAGCGCCCTCCACCGTCATGCGACCGACGATGGTGTCGTTGGCCTCTTCGATTTGGGCCGCTGTAAAGCCGAGGTGCTTGAGCAGCGAGAAGCCCGGGCGGTGCCGTGCATCGGCCGAAACACCGAGCCTATCGAAGGCCTCTTCGCCGATGACCCAGGGCGCAAAGGCGAGCTCGAGATCGAACACGCCGGGGATGGCCGCCTCGATCTTGCCAAGCTCTTCGTTGGACAAACCGCGATCGCGCAGCGTCGCGCGGTTGATGTGGGGCGCCGCGAGCAGGGTGTTGGTGCCCGACACATAGGCCACGATCTCTTGCGCTTCGTGGTCGCGGTAGCCGAGCCGCCGCAGGGCCTCGGGCACCGACTGGTTGACGATCTTGAAGTAGCCGCCACCGGCCAGCTTCTTGAACTTCACGAGGGCAAAGTCGGGCTCGACGCCGGTCGTGTCGCAGTCCATCAACAGGCCGATGGTGCCGGTGGGGGCGAGGACCGTCGCTTGCGCGTTGCGGTAGCCGTGCTCTTCGCCGATGCG
>CAYLJT010000073.1:0-16234 GCA_964383995.1 uncultured Polyangiaceae bacterium | reverse complement strand
AGGTGACCTTTTGGGCGGCCACCGCGCCCGGTTTCGATGCGGGCTGCAAACTGGCCCGGTCGAGCTTCTCGGTCGCTGCTGCGCCGTTGAAGCCGGGAGGGGCCGATTGGTAGGCGCCGTAGGCGCCGGTGGACATACGCTCCGCTGGTGGCGCGCCGACCGCGCCGTTGGAGCTCGCTGGCAGCGGCGTGGATGGGGGTACGGCGAACGCGGCGTAGGAGCCCGAGGGCAAGGGCGCGGACGGCGGCGCGTTGAAGCCAGCGTAAGAGCCTGATGGCAAGGGTGCGGGTTGGGCCGCGCTGAAGGCGCCGTAGCTGCCGGTGGGTAGACGCGCTGGAGAATTGTCCGAGACGTCTTGGGCCGTGGGTAGAGGCGGGGCGCCGAAGGTGGGGGCTAGGTGCTGCGCCCCCACACGTACGGTCACGTCTTCCCCCTCGTCGTCGTGAATGACCGGTACGCGCGGAGCCGAGGGCGGAACGGCGCGTGACGCGCGTAGCTCGGGCGGCGGCGTGGCGTCGAGCGGCGCCGATGGGAAGGACGACGGCCGAAACGCCGCGTCGGGCGCGCTTGCTAGGTAGACGTCGAGGGCGCCGACCAGCTCTCCCGCCGAGGCCATGCGCTGCGGCAGCTCGCGCGTCAAGCAGCGGGACACGATGGTGACCAGGGCGGGGTCGATGTTGCGCTGGTGGCGTGAGACCTTGGGGATCTCACCGCTCAGGATGCTGGACATGACCTCTTGGGTCTCACCCTGGAAAGGACGGACACCGGTCAGCATCTCGAACAGAATCACGCCCAAGGACCAGAGGTCGGCGCGCGGATCGGCGGCCTGCGAGCGCACTTGCTCGGGGCTCATGTAGAAGGCGGAGCCGACCTGACCGCCGGCCACCGTGCGATGCCCGTCGGTGTGGCCCAGGTTCTTCGCCACGCCGAAATCGAGGATCTTGACCACGAAGTCGCCCCCCTCTTCCTCGACATGGAGGAAGATGTTCGCGGGCTTCAGGTCGCGATGGATGATTTGCTGGGCGTGCGCCGCGGCGAGTCCCCTCGCGATGTCTCGGCCAATGCGCGCGGCCTCCGACGGATCGAGGCGCCGCTTGCGCTCCAGGCGTTCGGCCAAGGTTTCCCCGGTGAGGAGCGGCATGACCAGCACGGGCTCGCCGGCTTCGGTGTCGAGGACCTCGATGACCTCGATGACATTGGGATGCTGGAGCTGACCGCAGGCCCGCGCCTCGCGCTGAAGACGAATGCGCAGCTCGGGCTCGGGCCGCGCCAAGAGCTTGAGCGCGACCATCTTCCCCGCCGCGTCGTCGAAGGCCGCCCACACGATGCCCATGGCCCCCTGACCGAGGAGCCGAGTCAGACGAAACCTTCCCGCGATGACGGTGCCTTGCGTTGCCGTGGAGACGATGTCCCCCGCCATGGTTAGACCCTTTCCTTGGCGGCAGTCTGCCGCATGCGCCCGACGCGCCCCGAGAAGCCCATGGGACACACCTTGATGACAGCGTTGATTCCAGAATAGCGCTCTCGCTTCCTGAGTCCATTCTTTTGTGCCCACCCATGCACGCGCAATACCACTTTGAACGGCGCGTGCTCGCGCGTCCAGTGCTTTATGTCTCGGACAATCTGACACTGTCAGAGACAGTCAGATTGCGACCTTACCAAGCTTTGCATTTGGAACGAAGCGTGCTGTATTAAGCCGACGTGGCCCTTCATAAAGGTTCTATCGTTGCGGGGAAGTACCGTGTTGAGGATGAGCTCGGCTCGGGGGGCATGGGCTCGGTCGTGGCGGCGACGCACATCGATCTTCAAGAGCGCCGGGCGCTCAAGATCCTGCACCACGACCTCGTCAACCACCCGGACATCGTCGAGCGTTTTCTGCGCGAGGCGCGGGCCGTCGCGCGCCTCAAGAGCGAGCACGTGGCGCAGGTGCACGACGTCGGGAAGCTCGACACCGGTGAGCCCTACATCGTGATGGAATACCTCGACGGTATGGACCTCGCGAAGGTCTTCAGGGAGCGCAAGAAGCTGCCGATCGACGAGGCGGTGATGCTCATCCACCAGGTTTGCCTGGCCGTCGAAGAGGCCCACAGCTTGGGCATCGTCCACCGCGACCTCAAGCCTGGAAACCTGTTCGTCACCAAACGCGCGAACGGCCAGCCTTGCATGAAGGTGCTCGACTTCGGCATCTCCAAGATCCCCGAGTCGAAGGGCGGCGGGCGCGATCTCACCAAGGTGGGCGAGATCATGGGGTCGCCGTCGTACATGGCGCCCGAGCAGATCCGCAGCCTCAAGAACACCGACGCGCGGGCCGATATCTGGGCCCTCGGCGTGATTTTGTACGAGGCATGCACCGGACAAAAGCCCTTCCGAAAGACCGAAAAGTCCGACGTCATGCTGATGGTCATGCAGGCCAATCCGATGCGCCCGAGCCTCTTGCGCGCGGACATGCCTGCGGAGCTCGAGCAGGTGATCCTGCGCTGCTTGGAGAAGGACCCGGCGAACCGCTATCCCAACATCCAGAGCTTCCTCGACGATCTGCGGCCGTACCTGCCCGGTCCGCCGGCGGCGCCCACCTGGACCCCGGGGAGCGCGGCGCGGCCGCCATCGGCCCCCATGGCTGGGCTGCCGGTGATCCCGGCGCAGGTCGTGCCGACCCTGCCAGGGCCCAACGTCTCGGACAAGTCCCATGTCTCTGTCTCGGGCACCGCGGTCTTGCCGCGCTCCAAGCCAACCGCTCCTGCGCCCGCCGCGGCGCCCGCGGCCCGCGCGCCCGAGGCGCCCACCCCCGCACCTGCCGTTGCCACCTCGCCTCCCCTGCCTTGGCGCACGACAGCGCGTCTGGAGGTCTTCTCGCCCGCCCAACTGGCAGCCCTGAGCCCGGCGACAACACCCTCCTCCCCGCTCGTTCCCGTCGCCCACACACCCATCCCGGGCTCCGGTATTCCGGGCTCCGGTCGGCAAGCCGCTCCTTCCCTGCCCGACCCGGCGGCGGCGCGCGGCTTTGGCCCACCGCGGGTCGACCAGCCACCTTCGTCGGGGGAGCTCACCGCGTCGAACCACACCACCGCCTCGTGGGGAGGCTCGACGCCGCATCGAACGCCGATGTGGCCGATCGCCACGGCGCTGATCATCGCGGTGCTGGGCATCGGGGTGGCCGCGGGTCTGTATTCGTACATCCGTTGGGGCTTGCCCGTGGAGCCCGCCGAGCTGGCCGTTCCACCCGCGGAAGATCTGGATGGTCAGACGCCCTTGAGCGCTCCCGCAGCGACCTTGCCAGCGGTCGAGCCGGCGCGCGCCGACCTCACGCCAACACCTTCCAGTATGCCCGCCGCACCTCCGCCCTCGGCGGCGGCGCCAGAAGCCCCCACGGCCTCGACCTTACCTCCCGCGCCACCGCCAACCAGCTCAGCAACAGGCGCTCCTGGCACGCCCCTCGCACCGGCAGCGGTCCCCAAGGCAACATCGGCCGCTCTTCCTGCGAGCCCCCCACAGGCCTCCAAACCGGCGCCCAAGGCACCTCCCGCTCCGAAAGATGCGGACCTCTTTGGGACCGCCGACTAACCACGTTGGGTAGACCATGACACGAATGAACTGGACACGCTGGACGGCGGTTGTCGCGCTCACCCTGACCCCCAATTCTCTACTCGCTGCCGAGCCCGACTACGACAAGGAAGCTGGTAAGGCCCTGTTTGACGTCGCGATGAGCCGCATGCGAGAAGGTAAGATCGCGGAGGCCTGCCAAAAACTGGAAGAGAGCGTGGTCCTCTATTCGGGCACCGGCATCCTCTTCCAACTGGGTGCTTGCTACGAGACGCTCGGGCGTACCGCGAGCGCTTGGAGGCAATTCAAGCTCGTCGCCCAGCGGTCACGGGCCGACGCGGAGGCGGCGCGGGAGACCGAAGCCAAACAAAGGGCGACCGCACGCCAAGACGAGGCCGAGCGCAGGGCGGCGGCGCTGGAGCAAAAGCTCCCCAAGGTCATCATCTCGGTCTCCGAACAGGCGCGCGCCCTCGGGCTGGAGCTTCGCCTGGATGACCACGTGTTGTCCCCCGACGAGTGGAATGTGCCCCTCGTGCAAGACGAGGGCAAACATGGACTCCAGGCACGCGCGCCTGGCAAGCAGGCCTGGCAGAAGCTGGTCATCGTCAAGCCCGCTCCCGACGTCGTCACCGTCGTGGTCCCCGCGTTGGTGTCCGTAAGCGATGAGGGCCATTCACAGTCTCGTGAGGCTCCACCGCCCTCACCGCGCGGCCCCGAAGACATGGACCAGTCCCAACCCGTGCCTGTCGAGGCCGCTTTGGTCGCGGGCGGGATTGTCGGGACCGGCGCGGGTGCCGTCTTGACCCTGTTGGCCGCAAAGGACTACCGCAGCGCCACCGACTACGCCAAGACGGGACATCCGACGCAGGCGCAGGCGATGCAAGACATGGGCGATGGCAAGCTCATTGGCGGGCTCTCGCTGATCAGCCTCGGCCTGGTGTCGGCCGTCGTGGGCGGAGCGCTTCTTGTCTCGGACATGAACGAGCCCACCAAGACCGGTTGGATCGCGCCCACGGTGGGTCCGAAGGGTGGCGGCCTTTCCGCCGGCGGAACGTTCTGAACGCCTAGGCCGAGCGCAACGGCTTGAGCGCTCCGCCCCAGGCGATGACCTCGTCGAGCATGGTCGTCACGGCCTTCTCCTGGTGCGCCTCGGGCTTGAAAGTGCTGAAGTTCTCGAAGTCGGACCGCAGCAACAAAGACACCTGCGAGCGCACGTCGGCGACGGCAAGGGCAGCCATGATCAGACGGAGCTGCTCCACGGCGAAGACGCCGCCTCGACCTCCATACCCCACGAACCCGGCGGCCTTGTTCGCCCACTCGCGGGACACGAAGTCGATGGCGTTCTTCAGGGCGCCCGACGTGCCGTGGTTGTACTCCGGAGTGACGAAGACGTAGGCGTCGAACGACGCCACCTTGGCGATCCACACCTTCGTGTGCTCGTGCGTGGGCTTGCCCGCCGCGGGCGGGATGGGCTCGTCGAGCAAGGGAAGGTTGAAGTCCTGAATGTCCACCAGCTCGAACGTCGCGTCCGTGCGTTGCTTTGCGATTTCGTAGACCCAACGCGCGACGGTCTCGGCCTTGCGCCCGGGTCGGGTGCTTCCAATGATGATGCCTACATGAATCATGGCACCGCCGATGCCACGAAGCCCATGGGGCCGCAAGTCAGCCGCGAATTTCGCGGGCCAAACGGCTCAGCGCGGCTTGCATGGTGGAGTGAACCTCGGCGTGGCAAGCCTCGACGTAGGCGTCGTCCCCGGCGGCGTCGGGCCCCGATCGCGCGAAGCGGATGGCCGGCAGCACCTCGATGATGATCTTCGCCCGGAGCGGGGAGTAGATGAGCGGAGCGCCCACGCTGAGGCCCCAGGGCAGGGAGAAGGTGATGGGTAGGATGTCGGTGCGCAGCCATTTGTGCGTGCGCAGGAGCTGACCGAGCCAGCGACCATCGGAGAAGACCACCCAGGTGTCGTGGGAGCCCGCCGAAACCACGGGCACGATGGCCACCCCTTCGCGGAGCGCCAGGCGAATGTACCCCCGTCGGTCGCCGAAGATCACCTGATCGCGCTTGGTGGAAGGGCGGAAGGCGTCGAGGTCGCCCCCCGGGTAGACGAGGACCTTCCCTTTTTTCTGGAAGATCTGGTGGGCGCCGTCGTGGCTGGCCCGGATGCCGCCGAGCTTCGATACGTAGGTGCCGATCAGAGGCATCTTGAGCGGAACCTCGTGAGCCAGCCCGTAGGGCACGGCGTCAAGGCCGTGCTCCTCGTAGACGGCGGCGCAGAACAGGTAGGTGTCCGGGGTAAGAAATCCACCGCTGTGGTTGGCGACGAACAGGGCGGGGCCCTCGGGGATCGCACCGACACCGCGCACCTCGGCTCGAAAATAGCGCTTGAGCAGGGGGACCACGCGCTGGGTCAACAGATCGATGACCCGCTCGTCGCGTTGTTGCGAGTCGATGTCGGTGCGCCAGAAGCTCAAGGCTTTTGAGCCCCCATAGCCTTCATTTCGGCCTCGGGATCACCAGACTCACCGAAGTAGTGGAGCCACCCTACCTGGGCTCCGGGGCCTCCGTCCTCGCGCGGGAGCACGGCGATGATCGACTGCGCGCTTTGCGGCCCCGCGAAGGTCTCGCCGTCGAAGCTTATCAGCATGGGTTGGTCTTTACGCATGACCAGGAAAAACCGTTTGGTCGCGCGCAGAGCGACGGGCTGATCGGTAAGACCCTGGACGACGCCGATGAAGCCGAGCTGCACGGGGACGACGTCACCGGGTTGAAACTCGTACCAAACCATCGGCTCGTCTTGAACCGCGGCGAGCTCGGCGGGGGTGACGGTGGCGACGCGAATGCGAGGTCCGGTGTTGACCACGCAGCCTTGGGCGAGAGCCGCGCTCAAGAGGGTGGCGGCGAAGGTCCAGCGAAGGGTGTTCATAGGTCTCCTTGGAAGCCGCGCGCCGTAGCCTCAAAGAGTCCCGACGTCAACGGGTCGCCCGGTCAGCGTCAGAGCCATATCAGGACAGCAGGCAGGCGTTCCGACCCCCGTGAAGGCGTCAGCCCGCGAAGGGACGCTCGAATTGCTCGCGCTCGAAGGCGAGCGCCGCACGTACGGCGGGACGCGCCAGGTGGCGCTTCTGGAAGGCCCGCAACGCGGCGTGCTCGTCGAGGGAGACACCCGCGTGGGGGGCGATGGTCAGAGCCCAAAACAGGTAGGCGTCGGCCACGGTGAAGACGTCCCCCAGGAAGCCCGCGCGATCGGCAAGGTGGGCGTTGGCGACGCGGAGAGGCCGGTGGATCGCCGAACGGGCGTAGTCCTTGACAGCGTCGCTGGTGTCGGGCGCAAAAATGAGCGCCAGCCCCTTCTTGTGGATCTCAGTGCCGACGAAACCTACCCAACGCACGAGCTGGTAGCGCGCGAGGTCGCCGTCGGGAGCGCTCGCGGCCGTGGGCAGGCGATCGGCAAGGTAGGTGAGCACGGCCGCGTTCTCGGTCAGCATGACGCCCTCGTCGGTGATCAACGTGGGCACCTGCCCCATGGGATTGACGCTGTAGAGGTCCTCCCCTCCTTCCACCCGCTTGGACGACAGCTCGGTGCGCGCCAGGGTGACCGGAAGCCCCGCCTCCAGACAGGCGATGTGGGCGGCAAACGAGCAAGCAAACGGCGAATAGTAGAGCTTCATGGCTCGGCTCCTGCGGTGGGTTGTAGTTATATTCGAGACGGTACATAATTGCCCCATGGTCGGTGCCGCCGTCAACATTTTTATTCCAATCGGTACAAAATGACAACAGCCCCTAGAAAACGCGGACGTCCCCGCGCCTTCGACGCGGACTTCGTGCTCGAGCGCGCGACCGAGACCTTCCTCCGCCACGGCCTGGCCGGCGCGTCCCTCGACACCCTGACGACCGCCATGGAGGTCAGCAAGCCGAGCCTCTACGGCGCGTTTGGCGACAAGCGGCAGCTCTTCGTGCGGGTGGTGGAGGCGCGCGCAAAGGAGGTCGGTCGCCGCATCCGCGCGGCCTTCGAGCGCGGAGATTCGCTGCACGGCGCCATCCGGGAGATGTTCGACGAGGCGGTGGCGGTCTACACGGACGAGACCATGCCACCGGGCTGCCTGGTGGTGAGCGCCTGTGCCACGGAGGCGGTGGTCGACCAAGACCTCGCGCGCTTCTCCCGCGACTTCTTCGCGCGCAGTGACCACGCCGTGGGCCGCTGGCTCGATGAGAAGCACGGCGTGAAGGGCCCGATCTCCGCACGAGCTTTGGGGCGCCTCGTGAACGGAGTCATTCACGACATCGCGCTGCGCGCGCGGGTCGGGGAGTCCCGAGCTTCCCTGCGGGCGTACGCCAAAGAGGCGGCCGAAGCGTTGGCCCCCACCTCCGGGGCCCTAGAGGCTCCCTAAGGTCTGTTCCACGTCGGCGAATTTTCTGGTGGTGCGCAAACGATGCGCCTGATACCGTGGTGAAACTTTGGCGGCCCTCCGCATCCCCGCGTTGGTCTTGCCCCTGGTGCTCAGCACACCAGCGTGGGGTCAGGTCGACGCGTCGGCGCCCTTGCCACCGCCGCCCCTTCCACCGCCGGCGCTGCCGCCGCCTACCGTGGAGACGCCCGCTGCGGCGCCGCCCGGATGGTCCCCGCCCCCTCCTGGTCCCATGTACGCTGCGCCCACCGCGGCGGGGATGCCGCCCGGCCCCGCGAGCGCGCCCCCCAACACCTTGCCACCTGCCGCCCCACCCCCGCGCGGTCTGCCCGCCAGTACGGGCTTCCAGATGAACCTCCGGCTCGGCCTCTCGGTGCCCCTGGGGCTTGCCACCACCGAGCCTGGCGATAGCCTCGCTCGCCGCTATGCATGGCAACTGCCGTTCGAGGTGGGCGTGGGATTCAAGCCCAATCCCAACATCTACCTCGGAGGCTACTTGACCTTCGGGTTGGGCGGCGAAGGCAGCGAAGAGCAAATGGCGGCGTATTGCGACGACGACGACGCCGACCTGGAAAACGACATCGCCTGTACAGCCTTGTCGCTCCGCGCGGGGATCGAGGGGCAATACCACTTCAAGCCCGCGGGCGAGGTCAACCCGTGGGTAGGCTACGGCATTGGCTTCGAGGCCGTGGACGCGTCGGTGAGCGACACCAACAGCGGTTACAGCGAGGCGACCTATACCAGCGGAATTACCTGGGCCAAGCTCCAGGTTGGCGTCGATTTCCGGGGTGATCCGCTGGGCGTCGCGCCTTTCATGGAAGGTGCGGTCGGGCGCTACACCAGCGCTCGCACCGAGATCAACGGTGTGGAGACCTTCTCGGGAGACCTGGACGATCCCGGTTTCCACGCTTGGCTAACCTTCGGCGCGCGCCTCGTGTTCTTCCCATGAGCGGAGCTACCATGACGAAGCTCATCGGCCGTTTGGCCCTCTTGCCGCTGCTCCTCTTGCTCAGCGCCTGCCCGGGGTCAGGAAGCTTCGACTTTGCCTCGCTCGGTATCCACACGACCGACGCGACGGGCGCCGCCACCGAGCTCGGCTGCGTGCGCCTGCCGACGCTCCTCGGCAGTCGCACCCGCTCCGAGCTCGAGGGGCCCTTGGGCCTACGCGTGGTGGTCGACGCGACGTCCGAGCAAGCCGAGGTGCAATTTCAAGGCTTCGGCAGCTCGCCGCCGCGCCTCATCACCGCCGATTCGCTGCGCTCCGGATACACGACGTCCGAGACACTGGTGAGCAACGGCGCCAGTCTGGACGTGCACCTCAGCGGCGGCTGCGCGAGGAGCGAATAGCGAGGTCCCCTGCGAGGGACAGCCGGTCAAGCGCCGCGCGACATCAGCGCGAAGCGCTCCACCACCACGTCCCGAAACGCCGCGACCTTGCTCGGTAGATGCTTCGTGGCGGGGTAGACGAAGTTCAGGCTCCCCCCGGGGGAGTGCCAACCTGGCAAGACGCGCACCACCTTGCCCGACGCCAGGTGCTCTCGCTCCAGCGGATGGGGCGCCATGCCGATCCCTTGACCGTCGCGCAGGACTGCCATGACGAAGCCGAAATCGTCTGCGCCGAGCCTGGAGCGCACGGCAACCGTGACGGTCTCCCGGCTGCCGACCAGGGTGATCTCCTGCTTGCCGGAGGCCGGTCGAAACATAATCATATCGTGTTTGGCGAGGTCGGCGGGCGTGGTGGGCGTCCCTCGTCGGGCGAGGTAGCTCGGGGAGGCGGACAGGTAGCTCTCCATGGTGCCGATCTTTCTTACCATCAGCCCCGGCTCTTCCACCTTACCCGCGCGCAGCGCCACATCCACCCCTTCGCGCAGCAGATCCATGCGACGTTGGGTCAGCAGCACCTCCACCTCGACCGCGGGGTAGCGCGAGAGGTAGGCCTCCACCACGTCGGCCACGAAGGTAGGACCGAGATCGTTGGGGGCGGTCACCCGCAATAGCCCGCGGGGTGCCTCGTGCCCCTCCGATACGCTCTTGGCGACTTCGCGCAGGCTGTGAATCGCCCCTGCGCTGCCCTCGAACAGGGCCAGTCCCTCGGCCGTCAGCTCCACGGCTCGTGTGGTGCGCCGTACCAGCGCGACGCCCAGCGCGTCTTCGAGGCGGGCGACGGCCCGGCTGACCGTGGAGGTCGGCACCCCGGCAAGCTTGGCCGCTGCGGAGAAGCTCTTGGCCTCGACGAGCCGAACAAACCAGGCCACATCGTTCAGATCGGAAGTTGCGTTCACGCAACAATTCTTTGCGATGAACCGATCTTTCGCAACAACAATCCACCCTTAGCTTGGACGGCATTCCAACCCCATCGGCAACCAACGGAGTTTCTCATGAACAAGGTGATTGGCCTCCTGCCCACGGCTTCTCGCGTCCTGCTCGGCCTCGTCTTCACGGTCTTTGGCCTCAACGGCTTTCTCCAGTTTCTACCCATGCCGCCCATGGAGGGGGCCGCGGGAGCCTTCGTGGGCGCGCTCGCGGCGTCGGGCTACCTGTTTCCGCTGCTGAAGGGCGTCGAGGTCGTGGCAGGTCTGATGCTGCTCGCGAACCGCTACGTGCCCCTGGCGCTGACCCTGTTGGCCCCGATCGTGGTGAACATCGCGCTGTTCCACTTTGTCTTGACGCCCGGCGAAATTGGCATGGCGGTCGCGCTGCTCGCCATCGAGATCTACCTTGCCTGGTCGTACCGCGGGGCCTTCCGCGGCGTGCTCGACGCTACCGCGCGTCCTTCGGCGCGCGAAGAGAGCTCCGTCGGCGCCACCGCCCCGGCTGCGGCACGTTGACGCAGGCGGAAAAAATTCTCCGGGCGCGCCCACGACATTGCTAGGGTCGCGCTCGGAGGCTCGAATGAAGGTATCTGCACTGCTGCTCGCTCTCGGATTGGCCATCACCGTCGCCGGCTGTTCGGGCGATGAAGAGGGCTCCTGTGAGCGCATCGTCGAAGCCTGCCACGAGAAGGACATGGGCTCGGGCAAACCGCACGAGTGCCACGAAATGGCCGAATCGAGCGGGGACGACGCTGTGTGCTACGAAGACGAGGATGAGTGTTTGGCAGCGTGCCAGTAGGGCGCACGCGGCGAAGCGGGGGGCTCAGGACTCTTTTTGCGGCGGCGTCCAGGCGGTGGTGGCAAGCTCACCCTCTTCGAAGCCGAAATAGACCGACATTTGCTTCACCATGAAGGCCTGCCCCTCGGGGCTCGCGAGATCGACCCGGTAGGTGTTGATGAAGCGAACCGACTCCTTCAACCACATGTCCCACGCTTCTTTGGACACCTCTTCGTAAATTCGGCGGCCAAAGTCGTTGCGAAAAGGGGGTTTGGCGAGCCCAGGCAAGAGCTGTCCAAGCTTCTTGCACTGGACCATTCGTTCTTCGGACATCGGTCATGCTCCTCGGCCCAGGGCGATGGGGCCGGTTCGGCGGGTTCCTAGCACAAGGTTTGGGCGGCCACGACAGCAAACAGCGATCGCAGCGCGCCAGGCCTACGGCAGCGGGGCGAGGTCGAGCGGGGGGTAGAGCTCCACAGGCACCTTGCCCACCAAGGCGTGGGTCGCCCGGTCGAACAGATGCAGTTGGGGGGCGCTCGGCGTGCGGTCGCCGACGACGATCAACTGGTCGGTGACGGCGAGCCCCGCCAAAAAGAAGCCCTCGGTCTGGAGCAAGACGGCGGTAGTCTTGGTGGTCGGATCGAAGAAGACGAGGGAAGTCGGGTTGAGACCCTCGATGGGACCTTCCACCACGGCGTAGGCCTCGTGGGGGCCCATCACCCGCGCCGCCACGGCCGAGCCCCCGAGCGTCGGCTCGTCGATGAGCAACGTGGAGGTCAGGGTGTCGGGTCGGATGAGCTCGATGCCGTCGCTCGCGCTGAGCGCGTCGTGGTCGCCCGGGACCGCCACCGCAAGCTGTCCAGCGACCTTGCCATCGAGCGGCGCGGGGACCATGGCACCGAAGGGGTTCTTGCCGATGAGATCGAAGGCCCCGATGGCCGCCTGCGTGGCCGTATCGATGGCCAGAAAGCGGGCATTTCCGTCTGGAATCCAACCGTCGTCGCGGTTCAACCGTTCGAGGGTAACGTAGAGCATGTCGCCCTCCAGCCAAAGCGCGCTCGGCTCCGCCAGGCCGTCGCCGTCCGCCTCGGAGGTCAGGTCGAAGGTCGCGCCGACCCCGGTGTCCGAGTCACTGTGGGCAAGGGAAGGTAGGTCGTAGCGAGCGATCCACACCTTGCCCTCGGCATCGGGGACCGCGGACCAGGGGTTGGGAGGAGCCTCGTCGCCCCGAGCAGCAGCGAATCCCCGCCGCAACGCAGGCGTAAGCGGGGCTCCCGCCGCGCCAAGCTCGAGCACGACACCCTTTTCCCGCGCGCTGACGTACAGACCGCTCCCCGCCGCGCTCAGCACGGGATCGTAGCCGAGCTCCACCGCGGCGACCTCCACCAGACAGCCATCGGTGCCCAGGATAGCCGCCGCGCTCGCGCTGCGAAGGTCGCTGGTGAGCGCGAAAACGGGCGCGTCGGGCCGGTAGTGACCGCAGGTCGTGCTGGTGTCCGTGGTGTCTTCGCAGGCCGTGGTGAGCAGGACAAACGCCGGCAACAGCGCAACGACGCGCACGCAACGGGGGGGCGCAGCGCTTGCTGTTTGGACCATGCCCTCGCCATGCTCGTCGATAGCCCCCTTCGACGCAAGGGCCTCTTGGACGGACGGTCTACGTTGGCGCGCTGCCGAGACGACTTTCTTGACACCGAGCCTTCGGCGCCTCCAAAAGAGCCCGTTGCTGGTAGAGTTGTGGTGTCACCATGTCCGTCCTCCCCATTTCCGGCAGCGATGTTCCGCAAAAGGAAGACCTCGGCGCCGTGCGCAGCGTCGTTGAAGCCGTGGCCAAGGGCGCACGTACGACCCAGGGTATCGCCGAAGAGACCGGGATTCGCGGTCGACATGTCAACTACGCCGTTCTTGCCGCGAAGACGCTCGGATGGCTCGAACGGGAGGGAGTCATGCAGGTCACTTCGGACGGCCTCGCGCTCCTCGGCACGACGCCCGGAACGGCGGGCGAACGGCTCCAGATCCGCCTCGCCCTCGAGCAGAGCCGGGTGCTCGCCGAGCTCGCGCCGGGGCTCCTCGGTCCCTCCCCGCCTACCCGCGCGGCGATCGTTTCCCGCATTCAAAGGAAGGTGCCATCCCTTTCGCCGGGCGTGGCCGACCGTCGAGCCGGGACAATCCTGAGCTGGCTGCGGCAGGCTACCGATCCTCAAGGTGAGCTACCTTTTGGACAACGTCCCCTGCTGCGCACCTCGGAGCCACGCCTTCCCGATGCCGTGGTCGCAGCGCTCCTGCGCTGGAATCCCTGGTGGGAGGGCCGCCCTGGAATGCACCTCCCTCCCCACGAAAGGGACTTCGTCGCGACGATTCAGGCACGCATGGAGCGCGCGAAGGTCGTGGCCGTTCGGGGGCCGCGTCAGGTTGGGAAGACGACTGCGCAATTGCAGGTCTTGCATCGCTTACTCGATCGCGGGGTGCCGCCCAGGTATGTGCTTCGCATTCAGTTCGACGAGCTTCCTTCCCTTTCACGCCTACGGGAGCCGCTGCTGCGGATCGTGGAGTGGTACGAGGCGAAGGTTTTAGGCTGTTCGCTCAACGAGGCGGCCCGCGCCGGCATCCAGCCCATGCTTTTCCTGGACGAGGTTCAGAATCTCGCGGGGTGGGCCGTTCAGCTCAAGCACCTCGTCGACGAGACGATGACGCGCGCCGTCGTGACAGGCAGCTCCGCGCTCCGCATCGAGCTTGGTAGGGATAGCCTCGCGGGGCGGCTCTCCACCCTGGAGGTAGGTCCGCTGAGCCTGCGCGAGATCGCGATGCTCCGCTTCGCGCAAGGCCTGGAGACGGGCCTCGCGGGTGGAAACGGCTTCGCACAGCTTGGCAACATGGACTTCTTTCGTCGGCTAGCCACCCTTGGAAGGGACCAAAGGGAGCTTCGGGATCGGGCATTTGCGGTGTTCGCAGCGCGCGGCGGATATCCCCGAGCCCACGTCGACGATCTACCCTGGCCCGACCTCGCCGAGCAGTTGAACGAAGACGTCGTGCGCCGCGTAATTCAGCACGATTTGCGTCTCGGGGACCGGGGCCGGCATCGCGACGCAGGGCTCCTGGAGGAGGTGTTTCGACTCGCATGTCGCTACGCAGGGCAGGCCCCCCGTCTGGAGAGGATGTCTGAAGAGCTACGCGTTCCCTTGGGCGCAAACGTCGGTGTGGAGAGGGTTCGGCGGTACCTCGACTTTCTAAAGCTCGCGCTGCTCGTCCGACCCATCCAAGCCTTGGAGCTGAGGCTCAAGCGATCCAAAGCCCCGGCAAAGCTCTGCATTGCCGACCACGCCCTACGCGCGGCCTGGCTTCAAGAGATCATCCCTCTCGACCCGAACGCGCTCGATGCCATGCCTGAAGCGGCTAGTCTGGCGGGCCACATCGTCGAGAGCATCGTGGGCAACACGCTCGTTCAGCTCCCCAATCTGGACGTCGCACACTTCCCCGAACGACCCAACGAGCCCGAGGTGGACTTCGTGCTAACCCTCGGAACACAGCGCATTCCGGTTGAGGTAAAATACAGGAACCGACTCGACGGGAGCTCGATTCGCGGCCTCCGGAGCTTCATCGATCGCAAGGTCTACAACGCGCCCTTCGGCCTCCTGATCACGAAGGACGACGCGCCCGTCGCCGATCCGGACATCGTGGCCCTACCCCTCGCGAGCTTCCTGCTGCTCCGATAGCACCCCACCCGCCGAGAGCGCGGGCTGACCTTCCCCCTACATCAACGGTGAGAGCAAGCGCGCCACGCCCTCGGCGAGCTTGTGGCGCAGGGGTCGGTTGCGAAAGGTGTCGTTGTCGACACGCTGGGAGACGGCAAGGTCGGCGAGGAAGACGGACTCCAGCCGGGCGGCGGTGGTCGGATCTTGGATGAGGGCGTGGACCTCGAAATTGAGGCGAAAACTACGCAAATCCATGTTGGCGCTGCCGATCAACGAGAGGCGTCCGTCCACCACGAGGGTCTTCGCGTGGATCATGCCAGGGCCGTACTCGTAGATGGATACGCCGGCTGCCAAGAGCTCTTGATAAAACGAGCGGCCCGCCTGGAACACCACCTTGTGGTTGCTGTTACTGGGGAACAAAAGGCGCACGTCGACGCCGCGCGCCGCTGCGGTCTCCAGGGCGACGACGATGGAGCGGTCGGGCACGAAGTAAGGTGTGGTGATGTAGATGCGTGACCTGGCAAGCGCGATGGCGCCGAAGAAGAGCCTGTGGATGGCCTCGCGCCGCAGACCGTGCGAGTCGGGGCCGCTCTTGACGACGCTGATGATGGCCTCGCCGTCGGCGACGACGGCGCCCCGGTCGTCCAGATCGGAGCGCGGGCGGTGCTCCTTCGAGGAGACCGTCTTGCGTGTGGCAAAGTGCCAGTCCTCGGCGAACACGTCGGCCAACCGCAAGACCGAAGGCCCTTCGAGGCGCATGTGCATGTCGCGCCAGGGACCGGCGAGACCCCTGTACTCGTCGCCGATGTTGATGCCGCCGGTGAACGCCACCTTGTCGTCTACCACGACGATCTTCCTATGGTTGCGCAGGTTCATCGGCTGAAAGAAGAGCAGCCTCGCGGGTAGGAAATAGGCCACCTCGACCCCCGCTGCGCGCAGCGGCTTGAGCCACCGTCTCCCTATCCAGAACGATCCGTAGCCGTCCATGAGCAGCTTGACCGAGACACCGCGCTTGGCCGCAGACAGGAGCTTGTCCCTCAGCCAGGCGGCGGTCTTGTCCCGACGAATCAGGTAGTACTCGACGAAAATATGGCTCTTCGCCGCGTCGATCGCGTCACCGATGGCGTCGTAGGTGGCGTCGCCGTCCACCAACAAGGACACCCGATTTCCGGCCACGGGCTCGGCATCTGCGAAGGCGGCGCCGATACGGAAGAGCTCGCGGTCGAGGGGCTCGGTGAACGCGGCGAGGGCCCCCGCGCGCAGGCGCGCGAGGCGAATGGCGCGCCCGGGATCCCTGGCCGAGATGACCTGTTCGTCGATGGCTCGCTTGCGGCGGAGCGGAATGCGGAGGTGATCGCGTCCGAACAGGACGAACAAGGAAATGCCTACGACGGGCAGGAAGACCAGAGCCAAAATCCAAGCCACCGTACTGGCAGGCTCTTTGCGCCGGAGCAGCACGAAAGGCACACACAGGAGCGCCGCCACCTCGACGGCGACGCCGACTACGG
>CAYLJT010000072.1:0-16348 GCA_964383995.1 uncultured Polyangiaceae bacterium | reverse complement strand
CTACCGCGGATTGTCCGAGACAACGCCGTTCGGCGGGGTGCCCGAAGCGGCCGTGCTCAAGACCGCCCCGGTGTCCATGGTGGCGAGCAGCCTGGAGGCTTTGTCCGGCTATCGCCTGACCATCTATGGTCGACGCGCGGTGGACACCGACGAGGCGCTACGCTCGATTGCCGGGGGCTCGGACGGCGCGCTGTCCACCGAGCCTTCCACGGGGCTTTTGCTGGTGCACCGTAGGCTGGCCGAGGTGTCCGCCGCCGCGATCGTCGACGGCGTGTCGAGCGGCCCGGTGGGCGACGTGTTGGGCGACGGAAAACAGCGCCCGACGCCCGAGGTGGTGGCGAAGCTGCTGCTCCTCGTGTTGGGTCGCGAGGTCCCCGCCGACGGACCCGAAGTAGCCAGTTTGCTCGCCCTGTGGGACACCGCCGAGGGCGCCAGCGGGAAGGGGCGCGACGCCACCATCGCCCTGCTCACAGCCTTGTTCGCCGACCCCGAAATGCTGCTCTACTGAGGATCATGCCATGAACATCACACGTAGAGCCCTGCTTGGACTGCCCATCTCCCTCGCGCTGGCGACCGCGCTAGGCGCGGGAGGCACCGGCAACAAGCGGCGATTTCTGTTCGTTCACGCGGAGGGCGGCTGGGACCCGTTGTGCGTGTTTGCGCCCTTGTTCGGCCGCACCGGCATTGACATGGAAGCCGACGCCGAGCCCCTGACCCTCGGCGGCCTCAGCCTGGTCGACAGCCCGGGACGGCCTTTGACGCGCAAGTTCTTCGAGACCTGGGGCACGCAAACGCTGCTCCTCAACGGTGTCTCGACCCGCAGCGTCAACCACGAGACATGCCAAGCGGTGGCCCTCACCGGCTCGACATCGAGCACGCACACCGACTTTCCAACCCTGTTGGCGGCGGACAGCGCCGACGACTTCCGCCTGCCCCACATCGCCTTCTCGGGGCCCGTCTTTCCAGGCGACTATGCCGTGCTGGTCAGTCGCGCCACGGGGCTCATTCAAAGCACCGTGCGCGGCGAGCTGGGGGCCCTCGCCGATGTGCCGGTGAACGGCGCCGGCGAGCCCGTCGACCGCGTGGTCGGCGACTATTTGGCGCGGCGCGCACAGACCTTCGCGAAGTACCGCGGGGGGCCGCGCAGCGACGCCTACCTGGAGGCCCTGCGCCGCGCGGAGGGGCTCAGCGACGACCGCTACGAGATCGACCTGCAACCGTCGGCGTCGGTCCTCTCGCAAGGCAAGGCCGCGATCGCCGCGCTGCGCGACGGGGTGTGTCGGGTGGCTAGCCTGGGGACCGGATTTGTCTGGGACACGCACGTGGACAACGGCGACCAAACCGCGAATTTCGAGGCGCTTTTCGGCGATCTGGACGCCCTGCTCGACGACCTCAAGCGCACGAACGGCCCCGAGGGCAGGCCGCTCGCGGAGGACACCGTGGTCGTGCTGTCGTCGGAGATGGGCCGCACGCCCGGTTACAATGGCACGAACGGCCGCGACCACTGGCCCTTCACGAGCGTGTTGATGGTAGGTCCCGGTATCACGGGCAACCGCGTGGTGGGTGCTTTCGACGACCTGTACGGCGGCATCGGCGTCGACGCCGCCTCCGGCGAGCTGAACCCGGACGAACGGGGCATTTCGTCGCTCGACGTGGGCGCGACGTTGCTCGCGCTGGGCGACGTGGACGCCCAAGCGATCTTGCCTTCGGGCCGCGTGATCGCGGGAGTGCTTGCGTGAGGTGGCTTGTCGTTGCAAGCCTTGTGATCTTGCCCTTCGCCGCGGGCTGCGGCGGAGACGATTCGTCTGGAGCGGAGGAGACGGCGTGCGACGGGGCGTCCGTCACCACATGGGAGACCTTCGGCAAGCCGTTCTTGACGACCTATTGCCAGGGCTGCCACGCGAGCACCTCGCCCGAACGGGCGGGGGCGCCGAGCGACGTGATTTTCGACACAGCTGAAGACGCCTTTGCCTTCAAAGACCGCATCCTGGTGCGGGCCGGCTCGGAACCGCCGACCATGCCTGCCCAGGGTGGAACCAGCGCCGAGGATCGCGAACGGCTGCGGGTGTGGATCACCTGCTTTGATGGACACTGACTAAGAAGGAGGCGCGGAGCCGCCGCGTCTCGTCGGCGTCCCGTCGTCGGGGGGCCACGCTTGGGGATGGACCGAAGCCAGGCCGGGGCACCGACTCGGAAAGGTCTACGATCTTTCAATTTTCGACACTGAGCCGCCAGCCCTTTGTCAGTCTGCATACTCCCACCGCATAGAGCCCCGGAGAGACGAAGGCGCCACGACGGCGTCGGCTGCCGCTTCCCTTGGCGCGGACTCGCCAAAGCTCCGCCCGGCCGTCGCCCTCTGCCCCGCCTTCTACCCTCTTTCCCCCATGACACGAGGTAAACATGTTTCGTGCACAAATGAGTCGGTATACCTATCTTCGGCTGCTTGCGCTCCTCACGCTCGGGGCTTCGCCCCTTGCATGTGCAGGTGATGCCACGGACGAGGCCGGCGATCTTCCTCCTTTCCAAGATGCGGAGCTGGCCTTCCCGGGTGAGCTCGGTGTAGTCCGTACGGGCACGTTCGCAACACCGAGCGGCCCGCGCGAGCTTACCTACCACGACATTCAGGGTGTCCCCGTTTTTGAGGGCGACATCATCTTGACACCCCTGGAACGGGCGACCACGAGCGAGGGCGAGTGGCCCGGTGCCGCCCCGCAAGCCACCGTTCGCGCCAAAGGAACCCGGCGCTGGGACAACGGCATTGTTCCCTACACCATCGACGCGGGTCTGACGAATACGACCCGTGTCACCGACGCCATTGCCCACTGGGAAGCCAATACACCGATTCAGTTCGTCGCGCGCACCACGGAGACCGACTACGTTACGTTCATCACGGGCTCGGGCTGCTCTTCCAGCATCGGTCAAATTGGCGGCCAACAGTTCGTCAACCTGGCAACGGGCTGCTCCACAGGAAACACGATTCACGAGATTGGTCACACCTTGGGCCTCTGGCACGAACAGAGCCGAACCGACCGCGACAACCACATTCTCATCGACTGGAGCAACATCCAGGTGGGCGCAGAAGACAACTTCTACACCTATGTGGAAAAGGGCAGCGATGGCAAGAACTCGGGGCCGTACGACATCGACTCGATCATGCACTACGGCTCGTACTCGTTTCCCATCGACCCCTCGCTTCCCACCATCACAGAGCTTGACGGGTCCATCATCGTAGCAAACCGGACCGCCGTCACGGATACGGACATTTGCGCCATCAATCGGTTCTATGGCTTCGGAAAAGGGTCGGACTTCAACAACGACGGATATGCCGATCTGGTCGTGGGCGTCCCCTACGAAGACCTGTCCGGTGGCACGGATCAAGGGGCCGTGGTGGTCATGTACGGCTCGTCGTCGGGTTTGACTGACACCGATGCGCTCATCCACCGCGACCAACCTGGCGTGGAAGAAGTAGCCAGCACCGGTGACCGTTTCGGTTACGCTGTGGCCTTCGGGGACTTCAACGGCGACTGTTTCGCCGACCTTGCCGTGGGGGTACCCTACGACGACGTTGGAGGCGTGAGCGACGCCGGGAGTGTCCAGGTGTTTTACGGTTCGGTCCTGGGCGTCAACACCGTGGCAGACGAGGTGTGGACCCAGGACGAGATCGGCGGCGACATCGAAGCGAGCGATCTTTTTGGGTACACGCTGGAGGTGGGCGACTTCGATGGCGACGGTTACGACGACCTCGTCATGGGTGCCCCCTACGAAGACATTGGTGCCATCACCAACCCTGGAATCGTCAACGTGGTGTATGGCGCGGCCGGCGGGCTCGACGCGACACGTTACCAAACGTGGAACCAGAACACGGGTACCATCCAGGACGTCTGCTCGTCGGACGAGCAGTTCGGCAGGGCCCTCGCAACGGGTGACTTCGACGACGACGGGTTCGCCGATCTGGCGGTGGGTGTACCTTACCAAGACGTCAGCGCTGCAACCTCCGCAGGCGCCGTGCACGTGATCTACGGGACCATCGACGGGCTCAGCGACGCGGGCAATCAACTCTGGACCGAGGCCAACGGTGGAATTCCCGGCACCGAGGAGACCGACGACAACTTCGGCTATGCTCTCGCGGCTGGTGACTTCGACAGCGACGGGTTCGCCGACCTTGCCATCGGTGTTCCTTACCAGGACGTCAGCGCCGCCACGGACGCAGGGAAAATTACCGTCATGTACGGCACGGGCACGGGGCTCAACACCAGCGGGTCCGAGACATGGACGCAAGATTCTACCGGAATCAACGGGACGGCAGAAAGCTACGATCGCTTCGGACGCTCCCTGGTCTGCGCAGATTTCGATATGGACGGCTACGACGACGTAGCCATCGGTGTCCCGTACGAAGACGTGAACAGCAACTCCGATGCCGGAGCCGTCAATCTCATTCTGGGCAGCTCCGGTGGTCTGACAGACACCAACAACGAGCTGTGGACCCAAGACTCGACCAACATCGAGGACACGGCCGAAGCCTCTGACTACTTCGGCTATACGTTGGCAGCCAGCGATTACGATGGCGACGGCCGCCCCGACCTTGCCGTGGGCGTCCCCTACGAAGACCTCGGCGGCGTCACGAACATGGGGGCTGTCAGCGTCATCTTTGGCGCCACGACCGGCCTGACCAGCACCGGAGACGAGCTCTGGTCACAAGACAGCACCGGCATTCAAGACACGGGTGAAACAAGCGACTTGTTCGGCCTCGGCCTCTGATCGGGCGGCGTCCGTACCGTCGTAATCTTCCCGGTCATTCCCACATCATTCCTACCCCCCGGGGGGCCGCGCGTCGTGCCGGTCCCCCCTTTCCGTTGCCTATTTACCCACGAACACAGGCTTGCGCTTCTCGGCAAAGGCCTTGAGCGCTTCCAAGCGATCTTCGCTGCGCAACGTCTCGTCGTAATACACGCGCTCGAGCTCCAGTCCGCGGTCGAGCGACACTTCGTACGAAGCCTCGATGGCGCCCAATGCCGCGGCCTGCGCGATGGGGGCGCCATTCGCGATGGGCCCAATCCAGGCCAGTGTGTCTTCGAGCAAATTGGCGCCTTCGGGGGACACGCGGTTGACGAGGCCCACGGCCAGGGCCTCTTGGGCGGTCAGCTTCCTACCCAACAAGATCATCTCCTTGGCCCGCGCCTCGCCCACGATGCGCGGCAAGCGTTGGGTGCCACCAGCGCCTGGAATGATACCCAAGGTGGTCTCGGGCAGGGCCAGCTCGGCGTGGGGCGCGGCCACGCGCAGGTCGCAAATCAAAGCCAATTCGAGCCCACCGCCGAAGGCCACACCGTTGATGGCGGCGATGACGGGCTTCGGGCTTTTGTCGAGCACCCCAAGCTCGGTGCGGTACAGACCGACCTGCAAGCGCACGTCGTCGGTGGTCATGCCTTGACGTTCTTTCAGGTCGGCGCCCGCGCAGAAGGCCTTGTCGCCGGCGCCGGTCACCACGATGGCGCGCACGGTGGGGTCACTGACAAGCTCCTTCCCCAGGCGGCCCAGCGCGTACAGCGTCTCGCGCGAGAGGGCGTTGCGGCGGTCGGGGCGATCGAGGACGAGGACGGCCACGGAACCGCGGCGTTCGAGGCGAACAGGAGACTCGGTCATGGCAGGCGGTTTAGCCCAGCGGAGGACCGAACGTCAACGCAGAGGGCGTGCGAGCGAGGCCTGCCAGCGCGCAAATAGCTCTTGGGGCGCGCGCACGCGCAGGGTTGCCCCCTCTTCGCCGTACTCTTCGCGCACCACGCGCGCGGCTTCGTGGATCTCGTGGACCAAGGCTTGGTGGGAATAGGGCACCAGCACGTCGGCCTCGGTCATGGCCTCTTCGAAGAAGCCGACGATGCGCTCGCGCAGCATGCCAATGTCGTCCGGGCTCTTGGCAGAGAGCATGATGGCGTTCGGGTGCTCGCGGGCGAGGGCTCGCCGTTCCAGCTCGCTCACCTTGTCGATCTTGTTGAGCAGGAGCAGGCTCGGCACGACGTCGGCGCCGATCTCCGCGAGGGTCGCGCGGGTGACCGCCAGCTCGTCGCGGAAGGTCGGATCCGAGGCGTCGGCGACGTAAAGGAGTAAGCTTGCCTCCAGCGCTTCGTCGAGGGTGGAGCGAAACGAGGCCACCAGATCGTGGGGGAGCTTCTTGATGAAGCCCACGGTGTCCGAGACCAAAATGCGCGGCTTCGACTCGGGGTAGAGCGCCCTGACCGTGGTGTCGAGGGTCGCGAACAACTTGTCGGCGACGAGCACCTGACTGCCGGTCAAGGCGCGCATCAACGACGACTTGCCGGCGTTGGTGTAGCCCACGAGCGCCACGCGGCTCTGACCATGACGGTGGGCGCGCCGCGTGTTTTGCTCGTTGGAGATGCCGGCCAGCTCGTGCTTCAGCTCCGCGATGCGGTCACGGATCTTGCGGCGATCGAGCTCCAGGTTGCTCTCGCCCGCGCCCTTGCCCCGTTGCCTTTCGCTCTTGCCGGGCGCCTCGCGCAGGCGCGGAGCCACGTAGTTGAGGCGCGCTATCTCCACTTCCAGCTTGGCTTCGCGGCTCTTGGCGTGGCGATGGAAGATCTCGATGATGACGCCGGTGCGGTCGAGCACCTCGGCGCCCGTCGCCCGCTCCAGGTTGCGCGCTTGGCTCGGCGTGATGTCATGATCGACGACCACGTGTCTCGGACGTTCAGGGTCGTCGTCCTCGGCGTCTTCCAGGTCGAGCTCATCGAAATCCGCTTCTTCACCGGGATTTTCGGCTTCCCAACGCAGGCGCGCCTTGGACTTCTGCCGCTTGGGTAGGAGCTGTACGCGGCCCGAGCCGCCCGTCAGCGCGGCCAGCTCTTGCAACTTGCCTTCGCCGAGCACCGCGCCGTGCTCCACGTGGCTGCGCTTTTGGGTGATGGTCGCGGCCACCGCGTAGCCGAGGGTGTCGACCAACCGGGCAAGCTCGGCAAGGTCAGCAGCGTGCTCTTCGTCCGTGACCTCCGGGAGCTGAACCGAAACCAGGACCGCGCGGGGTCGCGCTTTTTGTTGGCTATGCATGAACGGTTAGCTGCTCTTGCTGCGAATGCGTCGGCCCGTGCGCGCGACGCTGGGCCGAACGAGGGCCTTGGGGATGGCTTCGAGGACGGCGATGGCCGCGCGCATTACACCCCCGGTGACCACCCGAGCGTCTCCCTTGCGCAGGGCGTCCACCGCTTCGCTTGCGCAGGTCTCGGCGTCGATGCGCAGCACGCTGGGCAGAGGCTTGCGCTTGGACAGGTCGGCGACCTCCTGGAACTCGGTGGGCACGGGCCCGGGACATACGAGCGTGAGGGAGACGCCCGTGCCCGACAGCTCGCCGCGGAGCGCTTCGCTGAGGTGATTCAGGTAAGCCTTGGTGGCGGCGTAGGTGGCTGTCCCTGGGGAGGGCATCATGCCCGCCGAGGAGCCTAGGTTCATGACGTAGCCAAAGCGGCGCGCGACCATGCCCGGTAAGAGGCGGTGCAGGAGGTAGGTGGCCGACACGATGTTGAGGGACAACATGGCTTCGAGCTTGGACCAGGGCCGTTGCTCGAAGAGGCCGTAGTCGCCGAAGCCGGCGTTGTTGATGAAGATGTCGACGTCGAGACCGGCCTTGGCAAGATCGTCCAGGAAGGCGTCGGTGGCCTCGCGCGAGGTAAGGTCCACCGCGAAGACGTGCGTGTGGAGGGAAGGGTGCTTGGAGGTCAGCTCCTTGGCAAGGTCGTCGAGGCGCTCGCGGCGCCGGGCGACGAGCACCAGGCGTCCAACCTCGGAGGCCAAAATTCGGGCGATTTCCCGGCCAATTCCTGCGGACGCACCGGTGACGAGGGCCGTCTTCCCTTGGAAAGCGCTCACTTGGAGGCCCGATGGCGCTTGTCACCGTTGGGCTTTGCCGACTCCTCTTTCTTGGTAGGTGGCTTGGAGAGCTCCTCCAACTTCGCCAGGCGCGCCTTCAGCTCTAGGTGCTCGGTGCGCAGCGCCTCCAGCTCGTCGCGGAGCTTCTCGGTGCCCTGTTTTCCAGCGGAGCCGATCTCGCGCAGGGCCTCGCGCAGACGGCGCCTCACGCGGCCGTCGAGCTCGCGGTCGAGCTGCTTGTGGAGCACCCCGCGCGACTTCGGATCGGCAAGGTCGACGAGGGCCCGCGCGACATCCACGCGAAGGTAAGGATCGGCGGACTCGAGCAGCTCTTCCAGCGTCTCCCGGGTGCGGCGGTCGCTGCCGAGCTTGGGGAGCGCCAACACCGCGGCGCGGCGCCCTCGCACACTGACACCGTAGCGAGTCCGCGCGAGCACGTGGGGAATGGCCCGCTCGTCGCGCAAACTGGCCAGTCCGTCGATGGCCCCGGCCCTTACCACGTCGGCCCAAGAGGGCCTGTCGAGGACGTCAATCAGTGTCTCGAAGGCGGCGGCCTGGCGGGTCGTGCCGAGGGCGCGGGCAGCCTCCGCCTCGACCAGGTAGCTCGCGTCGCGAAGCGCGATTTTCTTGAGGATCTCGGCGGATTTCGAGGTCTTGAACTTGCCGAGCGCTGCCACCACCGCGCGGCGCACCTTGGCGTGCTCGGTGGAGACCGCTTTGGCGAGGATCTCGAACGCCTCGTTGGAGCGCAGCTCGCCCAAGGAAGAGGCGGCCTCGGCGCGAACGCCCCAATATTCGTCGTCGTTGGCGAGGGTCGACGCGAGCGCCTTGGTGGACGCGGGATCGTCCTGGTGAGCAAGGGCCCGCGCGGCCAAGAGCCGCCCGCGGGCGGACGGTGCGGTCGCGATTTGGTTGCGCAGCAGATCGGCGGGCACTTCGGCCTTGACCGAGCCCAGCACGAGCAAATCGGGGTCGACCACGATCATTTTGGGGCGCTCGGCCGTGCGGATGACGAAGGTGTGACTGGCCTGGTCGACCCGCCGCACCTCGCGGATGACGGTGGAGCCGACCACCACGTCGAAGGCCAAATCGAGGGCAAACAGGGGGACGCTCGTCTCGACCGTGCCCTCGCGGATGGGGGTCCGATCCTGGGTTTGTTTGACGACGATCGTGGTGGTGTTGCCGTCGCACTCGACCTTGACATCGAGCTCGGGGTGACCGGGTCGAAGGACCCATTGCTCGAAGAACTGCTCCAGGCTGCGGCCACTGACCTCTTCGAGGGCGCGCATGAGATCGCGAGTCTCGACGACACCTTTGGCGTGGCGCGTGAGGTAGGCGTGGATCCCGCGCCAAAACACGCCGTCGCCCAGCTCACGCCGCAACAGGTGGAGGACACAAGCACCCTTTTCGTAAAGGTGCCTGTCGAAGATGTCGATGGGAGCTTCGTAGTCTTGGCACACGATGGGCCGGCGATAACGGCCCGACGCCTCGCCGACATAGGCCTCCATGTCGCCCAGGACGCCGAGCTCGTACTCGTCTTTGCCGTGGTGGCTCTCGCGGTCGATGTGCTCCATGAAGGTGGCAAAACCCTCGTTGAGCCAGGCGTGCGACCAATCGCGGCAGGTGACGAGGTCGCCAAACCATTGATGGGCGAGCTCGTGGGCAATGAGGTCGTCCGACGTGATGTCGATGGCGGCGCGAGCGTCGAGCAGGATGTGCTCGTACATGGTTGTCGCGCTGGTGTTCTCCATGCCCCCGAAAATGAAGTCACTGACGACCACCTGGGCGTATTTCGTCCACGGGTAGGGCACGCCGGTGAGGCGCGAGAAATTGCGGATCATGTCCGGCGTCCGCGCGAACGTGCGCTTGCCATCTTCTTCGCGGCCCTTGGGGACGAGGTACGAGATGGGCAGTCCGTCGACGTCGTCGTCGATCCGGGCAAGCTCCCCGGCCACGATGGTCATGAGGTAGCTCGGGTGCGGCTCCGTCATTTTCCAGTGAAAGAGGCCGGATTTCTGCTCTTTCGGGCTGCTCGTGAGGTCGCCATTGGACAGCACATAAAAGCCTGGCGGCGCCTTCACCCGGATTTCGGTGGTCTGTTTGATGTGCGGCTTGTCGTGGCAAGGGAGCACGTAGCGCGCGTCTTCGTCTTGAAACTGCGACCAGACTTGGCGGGGACGGTCGGGCACGTGCTCGTCGGGCTCGAGGAAGTAGAGCCCGCGCCGCGGCGTGGCGCGGTAGGCTACGCGGATCTTCGCGGACTCCACCGCCAAAGCGAGGCGCATCGACAGGGTTTTGCCGTCGTAGACGTAATCCGCACGACGAAACGAGGGCGGCCCTCCCCGCTTGTTGCTTTCGCCCTGGGACACCATCGACACGCTGTCGATCTCGAAGCCCACCGCGTCGAGGCTGAGCTCGGTGGCTGTCGGGTCCACGCGCTCGACGTCGATCTCGACGATGCCAACGATGGATTTGGTCTCGATGAGCAGGGTGAGATCGAGGTTGATGTGCCGAATCGAGAAGGGCCGCGAGCGCTCGTAGACGCGCTTGGTACCCGCCAAAACGAAGGGCCTCGCAGCAGCACCAGCGTAGTTGGAGAGGCTCGACCCGCAAGCACAGCGTTCGTGGTTGCGATGGGCGTGGGACATGGCATCGGACCTTGCTCACGGCCGCCGCGGGGCTGCAAGGACCTTTGCGTGGGAGGCTACGCCGAGGGGGTCGACGCGGTCAGTCGGCCTCGAACACGACGCGCGTCCAGCTCGAATCGAAGGGGTAGTTGTTGCCGCAGCGATAACCGCCGTTGATGAAGCCACCCCAGCTATGCCAGCACATGCGCTGATCGTCTCCGCCGCTACCGTCGCCGACGTCGCACGAGTTGCGGTTGACGCCGACGTTGCTGGGCGCAAATCCCCACGACCAAGTGTCGCTGTAATAAAAGCCGACGCCGTTCGCGAGGTGGGTGCAATTGGCCTGTTGACCGCAGTCGAACAAGACGTCGTTTCTATCGGCCATGGCCGCCAACGTCAACGTCTGGGTCCCCGTCGGCTTGCAGCCAATGAGCAATTTGGCCTTGTCGCACTGCGACACGATGGTCGTAAATGGCGTGTTGTAGTTGCCGTAGTCGTCCGAGAAGCACTGCGTCCAACCGGTCAGGTCGCTCTCGAGCACGTTTTGCAGAATGCCACTCTGCCAAAACAGGCAGTCTGCGTCGGCGGCGCAGCCGGGGGGACAGCACATGTCGCCGTCGATGCACTGGCTGATGGTGGAGCCCGCGTTGCCGCACACGCCATTGGAGCAGGTGGTGCCCGAGGTGCAGCCGTTTTGGTCGTCGCAGGCGCCGCCGTTGTTGGCCGCTTGGCCACCTAGACAACTACCGTTCAGGCACGTTTCGCCGGCCGTGCAGTCGTTGCCGTCGCTGCACGCACCGCCGTTGTTGCCCGGCACGACGTTGCACTTGTTGTTGATCTCGTCGCAACTGCCCACGTTGCAGGTGTCGCCCACGGCAGTGCACGTGTTCACTTCGCCCTTGCACTGGCCCCCTTGGCACGAGTCGTTGATGGTGCAAAAGGCGCCGTCATCACAGGAATCGCCGTCGTTTTTCGGCATCGCCACGCAGCCGAGGGAGGCCGCGTCGCACACGCCAATGCCGCACTCGCTGTCGAGAAAGCTGCAGTCCACGAGCTGTTGCCCCACACAGGCTCCGCCCGAGCACACGCTCGTCAACGTGCAGGCGTCTTGATCGATGCAGCCGGCGCCGTCGTTGCCAGGCACGCTCACGCAGGTGTCTGTCTCGACGTCACACGTCGAAATGTGGCAGACATCGCCCGGATTCACGTCGCTGCACGACTTCAGGGGTCCGGTGCACAACCCCGCTTCGCAGTGGTCGTTGGTGGTGCATTGTTTGCCGTCGTCGCAGGGGCCATTCTCGTTGGCTGGCGTCTTTTGGCACGCACCGTTGATGCAGGTTCCAGCGTTGCACGAGTCGGCCATGAAGGCGCAATCGTCGGCGTAAATGCAGGGGCCCATGCCGCCGTCTCCGCCGCCCTCGCCACCGGCATTCGTGCCCCCAGCTTCACCTCCCGTCCCGCTCGTGGGCGAGCTACCTACGCTCTCGGCGCAGGCAAAGGGCGTGACGACGAAGGCAAGAAGCAGGATGGGGGAAAGGGCCGCGAAGCTGTTGCGCATAGGGGCATAAATCGCACGAATTTCGGGCGGGGGGAAAGAGGCAGGCACTGAAAGTCACGACCCGGGAGGGGGCGGCTACCGAAACCTCAGGCGTCGCCCAAGACCGCCAGGCCCTGCCGCACGAACAGCCGGTCCTTCTCTTTTTCGACCTCGGGCAGCTCGGCGTACGGCAACAGAAGCTCCGCCGGGGCCCAGCTACGGTTGCGCTCGATCCACGCGGCGTGCAGCGCGTCCGCGACCCGCTCGATGAACGCGTCGTCGATGGGCTCACCACGGTTCTGTGCGGCCCGCAGCGCGTCGACGGTCACCTCGGCGGAGACGCGGTTCTCAAACTGCCAATCGGCGGGCAGGTCTTCGTAGCCGACGGCGGCGATGTCGAGCTCGCTCACACCGTGGCGAGCGATCCAGGCCTCGTCCTTCGTGGTTTTGATGCGCGGGACGTCGCCCCGCTGGCGGCGATGTTGGGCGCGCCATTCTTCGTGGGCCCGGCTCGCGACGCGCACAATCTGGTCTTCTCGGTCGGTCATTGGATCCCGTACTCCTTGAGTCGCCGATAAAACGTGCGCCTCGGCATGCCGATGAGCTGGGCGGCGCGCACGCGATTCCAGTTTGCGTCGGAGAGGGCCGCCAACATGCGGTCTTTTTCGCGGTTTTTGTGGCCCACGAGGCTGACCTCGACGGGCTCGGGCTCACCCCGCGTCGTTCGTGGGCGAATCCCCCCGCGCAGGGTCTCGGGGAGCTCGAAGTCCGCCGTGTCGAGCTCCGGCCGATCGGACAAAACCCAGGCGTTGAGCAGCACATTTTCGAGCTGCCGCACGTTGCCGGGCCAGGGATAGCCCATCAAACGCTTGAGCGCCGCGCGTGAGACGCTGCGCCGATCGCGGCCGTAGCGTGCGGCGAAGATGCGCAAAAAATGGTCGATCAAAAGGGGGATGTCTTCGAGCCGCTCGCGCAGCGCCGGCACGTTCACGGGGATCACGTTGAGCCGATAAAAGAGGTCTTCGCGAAAGCGTGACTCGGACACCATCGACGCCAAATCGCGGTGCGTCGCGGCGATGACCCGCGTGTTCACCGGCTCTTCGCGCGGACCGCCCACGGGGCGCACCACGCGTTCTTGCAGCACGCGGAGCAGGCCAGCCTGCATTTTCTGGGGCATTTCGCCGATTTCGTCGAGCAAGATGGTGCCGTCGGAGGCCTCGCGAAACAGGCCCTTGCGGTCCCTGTCGGCGCTCGTAAAGGCGCCACGGACATGCCCGAACAGCTCGCTTTCGAGCAAATGCTCGGGGATCGCGCCGCAGTTGATGCCGACAAAGGGCTTCTTCGCCCGCGGCCCGGCGTTGTGGATGGCGCGCGCCACGATCTCTTTGCCGGTGCCGCTCTCGCCTGTGATCAACACAGGGATGTCGGTGTCCTTGATGCGATCGATGAGGGCGTACACGCGGCGCATGGCCTCGCTCGTGCCGACCAGACCCTCGTAGCCGAAATGACCGCGCAACACGGCGCGCGTCGAGCGCAGATCGCGGCGTGTTTGTTCGAGCTGCGCGGTGCGGTGGCCGAGCGTGTCTTCGAGCTTGCGGCGGGCTGCTTCGAGCTCCGCGTTGGCCTTGGCGAGCTCCCGCGCGCGGCGCGCGTTTTCACCGATCAAGCGTGCGGTGGCGATGGCGATGGCGACCTGGTCCGCGAAGGTCATCAGGATGGGTAGCTCTTCTTGAAACGACGACGCGGGGCGCAGGCGTGTTTCCAAGTACAGCGCGCCGATGACCTCGCCGACCCGCGCGCGAATGGGCACGCAGGCGATCGACTGCAACATGAGCTGATGGACCGAGACATATTCGGCCATGCGCGCGTCCTCGCGGGCGCTCGCGGTGACGATGCCCTCCCCGGTGCGCACCACGCGCTCGGCGATCGAGCGGGAGAATTGCGCGTGAGCGTCGCCACCGGCGTGATCGCGCGAGGCGAAGATCGCAAGCTCCGCGGGGCCGCCCGTGCTCGACGGCACCGAGGCGATGGTCTTCGTGTCCGAGACACCTTCCGTGTCCGCCCGCGGTGTGGCCGGGTCGGCGGCGTAGTCCGCGCGCAAAATCACGAAGCCGCGCTCGGCGCGCAGCAGGGCGATCGCGTGGTCGGTCACCCGCACGAGCAGGCGCGAGAGGTCGTGCTCGCCGGCGATTTCGCGGTTGATCTCGAGGACGCGCGCCAGGCGGTCTTCGCCGAGCTGGGGCAAGGTCAACGTGGGGCCGCTCGCGACGTCGAGCACCAGCGAGGATCGAAGCGCCCGCCGACGCGGATCGTTCCAATACACCTCGCGCAGATCGCGAGGCAGACGCTCGGCGATCTCTTCGAGGGTGGTGAGCGCGGCCTCCCGATCGCGCCGCGCCTTGAGCGGCTGTCCCGCGGCCATTTCCAGTGCGCTGCGCGCGTCGAGGGCGCGCCACACGAGATCCCGCTCGCCCGCCTCTTTGGCCGCAACCAGAGCCTTTTCGTAGGCCGCGCGCGCGCCCGACTCGTCGTTGCGTCGAGCCAAGAGGCGGCCCGTTGCCAGCGCCAAGAGGGCCCGATGCGAGGCCCCGGTGCCCAGGAGCACCGTGGCTCGTTCGAGCTCACGGGACAGATCGTCGAGGTCCACCGAAGGGAGCGCGGCCGCCGCAAGAACGCGCTCCAAGCGCGCCTCCGCGGCCTCGGACGGCATGCCCACGGCCTCGTAAGCGAGCGCGCACTCCGCGCACAAGCGCTCCCCCGCGCTGGGATCGCCGGCGCGCGTCGCGTGCTCGGCTTCCAGCGACAAGAGCTGGGCTTTTTGCAGCGGCGAGAGGTCGTCGCGTTGACCGGCGAGGGTGTCGAGGGAGACGCGTGCACGGGCGATGCGACCCAGGTAGAGATCGAGGTTCGCGAGGTTGAGCAGCGCTTGGCGCAGGGTTGCAAGGCGCCCCGAGCGTTGGCCCATGTCGACCGCGGCCTCGAAGTTCACGAGCGCTGACGCGAGATCGCCGCGGGTCTTTGCGATGGTCGCCAGGTTCAAGCGGATCGTCGCGACGAGCCCCGCGTCGCCACCCTCTTCCGCGGCGCCGAGCGCTTCTTCGTAGGCCGTCGCCGACTCGACGAGCTCACCGTTTCGTTGGAGGGCGAACGCGAGGGACGTGAGGGCCTGGGCGACGATGCGCGGCTGCACCAAGGTGCGCGCGATTTGCACCGACTTTTCGAGGGTCGCCCGCGCCTCCAGGGGGCGAGAGCCGTAGCTCTGCGCGAGGCCTTCGGCGGTGAGCGCCTCGACGAGGACGGCCTGCGCGTTACCCAGATTCGCCACCAGCTCGGTGGGCTTTTTACCCGACGCGAGGGTCGGCATGTGCCGGTGCCTGCCCTTGGACTTGGGCGGTTGCGAGAGGCAGGTGACCGCCTCGCGCGCGGCCTCTTCGGCCTCGACGTGGTTGCCCGCACGAAGCTGCGCGCGGGCCACGCACAAGAACCAGGTGGCGGAGAGCTCGGCGTTGTTGCGCGCCTCCACCGTCTCCTGCGCGGAGGCGAGCTCCGCGAGGGCCTTTTGAGGCTCTCCGCGGTTGGTCGCGAGTCGCGCGCGCGCGATGACCACTTCGGGCGAAACATCGTCGGCCAGGGGCAAAAGGCGCTCAGCGGCCTCATCGAAGCGGCCCCGATCGAGCAGCTCGCGAATCTCCGCGACGGCGCCCAAGGGGACGTGGGTCATCCCCGCTTCGGTGAGCAGTTGATCCACGTCGGCGGGAGAGACCACCGGGGTTCGCTCGAGCCGGCCGACGATCGCTCGGAGCTTCCCGGGCCAGCCCCCGGCGCGATCGATCACGTGGCTCAACACCGCGTCCGAGAGCGACGGAATGGCCCTGCGCACGAGGCCCTCGGCGTCTGTCCGAGACAAGGGCGTCATAGCGAAGATCTCTTGATCCGAAGGGATCTCCACGTCGCTCTCGGTCACCACGCGGACGATGCGTCGGCCCCGTTCGCGCTCGCGTTGAAGGCGGGCGTGCGCCTCGGGGCTCAGGGTGTCCGCGTCATCGATCAACACGACGCCGTCCTCCGCATCGCCCAGTCCCGCGAGCTCGATGGTCACCGCGTCGTTCACGTCGACCGCGGATTGAGGCTCGATCCACGCGACCGCGCGGCCCTCCACGCCGAGGGACCAGGCGACCCTGCGCACGAGCGCGCTGCGCCCCGACAAGCGCGGGCCCACGACGACGATGCTGCCACCGCGCGGTAAGGTGCCGATGCGCGTCACCCAGGGCGAGGGCCGCAAGACCATCGGCGTGCGCTACGACCACCT
>CAYLJT010000071.1:0-16372 GCA_964383995.1 uncultured Polyangiaceae bacterium | reverse complement strand
TCCGGCGCATCCCTCCGACAGATTGCCAAAACGAGCCGCGCATAGCTGCTTTCGACGAATGGCGGCGACCCGGTGAGCGCCTGAAAGAGGATCGCTCCAAGCGACCAAATATCGGCCCGCGCGTCGACGTCGTGAACCCCTTCGACTTGCTCGGGTGACATATAAAGGGGAGTCCCTACGGTCGCGCCCTCCTCGGTGAGCACCGCACCCTCCGTGGCCGAATCCGGCGCGCGAGTCGTCTTCGAGAGGCCGAAGTCGACAATTTTTACCGTGGGCTCGGGGTCGTCCCCTTGCGCGAGAAACAGGTTCTCCGGTTTGAGGTCGCGATGAACGATCCCCACCGCGTGGGCCCTGCGAATCCCCTTCAGCGCCTGCAAGATCAGGCGGCAAGCTTCGACCTCGGGCACGCGACCCCTGCGGCGGAGCGCCGCCCCGAGGTCCTCACCGTGGAGCAGCTCCATGACCAAGAAGGGCTCGCCCGCCTCCGTGAACCCCGTGTCGAAGACCTGCACGACGTGCGCGCTCTCCAGCGCCGCGATCGCCCGCGCTTCTCGGTGAAAGCGCGCCATGAGCGCCTCGTCAGCGACCCCGGCACGGATGAGCTTGAGCGCCACGCGCTTGCCGAGCGCGAGGTTCTCGGCTTCGTACACGCTCCCCATCCCACCCCGACCGACGAGGCTCAAAATGCGATATTTGCCCGCTGCAACAGCGCCGATGCGGGGGTCAGCCGCTCCTGTCTCTGAGCTTGTCGTCACACGGGCACGGTGGTTGGAGGGAGCCTCGAAAGGCTCGGCGATAGCTGGATCGGGCCACTTTGTGAGCGGAAGGTCAACGACCAAGACGCACGCGACGTGAGACCGGGGCGGCGGGGCCGATGCGCACGCGCGCAACGGCGCGGCGGCCGATGGAGCCGCGATCGCCGACGGGGTGGTCGCGCAACGGCCGGGATGGCTCGCGAGGCCCGTCGCCAGCAATGAAGCTTCTGCAACCATCGTCGTCGAACTTCCTAACGCGCGATCGCGCCCAACTTGGATGGAGGCCTCTTCTCCCACCTGCGGTGGACGTCACGCGCCCAACGAACATCTGCCGCAACGCACCACGGGATGATGGGATTCCTCCAACGGGACGTTCCCGTCGAGCTTGTTCGTTCCGACTCATAAGCGCGCTCGACCTTGGAGAGCGCGCGCATGGACACGCACGCCTCGCGTTCGATATCCTCGGCGATAGCGCTCCTAAGAACGCCGGTCCGCGCGGGTCTCAACCACTAGGAGCCAAGGATATGGCCGAAAATCAGCAACGTCTTTTCTTGATCCCACTGCCCGGCGGCCGTGTTGCCAGGGTCCCCCTCGAGGTCCTCGACCGCTATGTCAGCGACGATGTCCGAGCCGGACATCATCCCGAAAAGACAGGCGATGTGACGGGCCATTCGATGTCCGTGGACCCCACGACGGGGGCAAGCGTCTGGCACACGGAGTGGGAGCTTGGGCCGTGCAACTACACGGACGATAGTGGCTTCCCGGCGGCCGCGTACACCTGGCACCGCCATCCCCTGGGCACCGAGTACACCGAGATCTACCAATCGTGAGCCCGCGCCATCCCCACACGGTCGCGGGCCTATTGGCCATCGCCATCGCGGTCGTTGCTCCTTCCTGCATGAAGCGCGGCTATCCCTTGCCACTCAGCGGTAGGGTCGAAATAACGAGCGCCGTCGCGGGATCCATTTACGCAACCGACAGCATCGACGATGCCGGGAGGCCCAACGGACCACGGCAGCAGCCTTACCAAACCAGGATCGAGCTGACGATCAGCGAGGGCGGAGAGGCAGCCTATGGAGCTTTCGTGTTCGTGCACGTCGAGCCGGCAGAGGCCCTGACGCTCACCCCCGAGGTCGATCCCGTCTCCGGCGAAGAGACGTGTGAAGTCACCGAAGGGGCGTTCCGCTGCACGGCAACGGAGGAAGGTTATGCGAGCTTCGTGGCCGCCTCGCAGAGCGATTGGTCCGGGGATGCCGAGGTCGTCGTGACCTGGGCAGACACCGGAGAAAAAGCACAGACGATCACGATTAAACCCGCCGGGCTGCCCTTTGCTGCGACCAACTTCGACATGGTGACGGGCACGCCAACCGACCGCGTTCTCGCCACGCACAACGCGCTCGCGTGCACCACGGGGCCCATCGACCAGCAGCCGTCCGCCAAGTGGCGCGAGGGGCAGATTCGAAACGTGGAAGCGTTCGTACGGGCTTCGCCGCCTTCGTCGGGACCCTCCGTGATCGAGAACGCTCCCGTCTATGTCGAATCCCTGAGCAGCGAAGGCGCGCTCTCTCTCGATGCCGATTGCGCCGAACGGTCGACCCGACTTCGGGTTTTGTTGGGCGCTACGGGAGAATCGCCGCCATTTCGCCTGTGCTTCAGCGACCTCGGGGGCCCGGTGCCGTTCGCATTCAGCTCCGGCGAATATTCGGGAGACGCGGCGCCGACCCCGCGTGTGATTGACGTGTCACCGGAGCCTCGATTGCTGCGCGTTACGAGCCTCATAGATTCGCTATTTCTCGGTGAGACAACGACCGTCTGGGAGGTCAACGCTTACGACGCGAACCTCGAGGTCGTGGAGATGAACGTGGACTTGGAGGTCGACAAGAGCGTCCTCAAGTTGTCGTCGGCGACCTCGACGACGAGCGCCGATCCGTTCAACCCGATGTTGGTCGTCGCGGACGCGGTTGGGTCGGGATCGAGCGTCTTGCACGTGCGTCCGCGGCTCCTTGCGAGCCCCGATTGCGCGTCGGACGCCGTGACCGTCGAGTGAGCAAGAAACGCCGATTTCGAGGGGCTTTTCCCATGGGCACGAAGAATTTCTTACCCCGAGCTTTCGCGGTCTGGCTGAGCGCGCTGATGGCGGCGGCCTTCGGCCTCGGCATCGCTTCCACCTGTTACGCGCAGTCGGACGAAGAGGAATACGACCCAGGCTACGATGATCCGGAACCGGAGCCCGAGCCCGAGCCTGAACCTCCCCAGGTCACCTTCAGCCCTCCTACCCCTTCCGGCTCGGTAGGCGGAAAGGCGCTTGATTTCAGCGGTAGCATGCAAATCATGCGGGCTCCTGGACCGGACACGCCGCAGGGGACCATCGGCCGACTTACGGAGATCTTTCCGGACGCCAGCAAGGTCTGGATGACGGTGCGCGATACGGATCCGGTGCCCGTCGAGCGAGCGCGACGCGGTGGTAAGTGGCTGTGCTCCTCGGGCCAGTGCGGCGTGGCGATGGGCGAACAGGGATCGAGCCCCGTTGGGAACGGAATGCTCCGGTCCATCAAGCTGCAAACACCTGGTCTACCCGTGCCCGTCAGCATTTTCGGGCGCGTCGAGCGGGGAACACAGCGCCTCGACTTCGATCCGATGCTCATTGGGCGGCGCGATTACAGGCATGTTTGCGCATACAAACCCACGGAGTCGACGGACCCCAGCGCGAAGCCCGACCCCAACAAAGACCGTATCGCGGCGTGCGTGGACGGGATGCCACGGCCTCCGGAGCCGGACTCGGGCGAGCTTACCCTGGGCTTGGCTTGGCCCGCGGCCACGGAGATGGCAGATTTTCGCTACCTTGCCATCGTGGATAGCTGCGGCAATGCCCGCGTCCAGCCGTTTCAGCGCATGTTTACGGTGCCTGTCCTGGAGGTAGCGTCGGGAGGGTGCGGCAAGCCCGATGGTAAGGTCTTGCGGATCTTCCCTAGCGGCGGTTGGATCCGAGTGACGGCTTTCAACCTGGACGCTCCCGCCGCCGGCAACGTGGTGAACGTCACGTTTCGCGTCGAGCTCCCGGCGCTCGAAGATCTGGTCTCGCCAACCCCGGCCCGCTTGCTCTTCCCGGACATCGCTCGCGATCTGGAGATCGATTGCGGGCCCCGCCTTACCCCCGCGTCGAAGGGCAAAGGGCCCGCCAATGCACCACCTGGCATGGCTCCTCCAGGTGCGATACCGCCACCTCCTCCGGGCGTCGCGGCGCCCAAAGCGGGCCCTACAGCGCCAGCACCGCCGGCCGAGGAAGAGGCCAAGAAGAAGCCGTCGGCTCAGCCCCTCGATCATCGGAGCCTCTTGATTTCCCCCGATCCACTGCGGCAAGGCAACTGTCGGTTGCGGCTCGGTGGGCAGCTCAAGCGCCGGCTCGTGGCTCCCCTGGCCCTGTATGTGACCCTGCAGCGAACGGACGTGATTGGGCCCCACGGCGGCCCGGTGCACCTCATCGAACCGGTCGAGTGGATCATCACGCCGAGCGACGCCGAGCTCGTGCTCCCTGCCCTGAATTTCGACGGCGAGTCCCGGCTGCGCTTGGTCGTCCACAGCGATCCCTTGAGCCCCCATGGCAAGGTGACCTTGCTATCCGACGCCGGCCGCGTGGGCATTGCACTGCGGGGCAGCGCGATGAGCGACCCCCTCCAGCGCGTGATGTCCCGTAGGGTGCTCGGCGCGGTGACCATCCATACGGCTCCCCTGTGCGGAGCGGACAACTTCGAGACCCTCGACGAAGCGGGTAGCTGCCTGCGGGCTTACCTTACCATTCCGGCCATGTTGGCGACCATTCAGGTGACGCGCGCGCCGTGGGTGGAGCGTCCGCTCATCACACGCAAGGTGCTGAGCGCGGTGGGCGTCGCGCTGGCGGTGGATAGCTACGATCCGGTGCAACGCCGCGCATTTCCCATCGCTGGGCAGGTCGGCGGGTTCGTGCAGTCCCTCGACGACGATCGGGTGGGGCTGATGGCCTACGCAGGCGTCGCGCCGACCTTGCCGGTGTTGGGGGAAGGTGGAAATACAACCTCGTTTGGCTTTTTGGCAGGTGCCGGCGTCAACTACGTCATGAACCCTGCCGGCCCCGATGAGGGCCTCAAGCCCACGGCGTTCTTGTCGTTCGTCGTCCAGGTAGGTCAGGCGTCACCGACCCCTGGCGGACCGGGACCGTTCGGCTCCTACTCCACGACCACGACGAGCACCAGCACGAGCTACTCGAGCTCCTATTCGAGCACGACGTCGGGCTACGACAACTACTATGACCCCTAGGTGACCCTTGAAAGATCCGCGAGGAATGGCCGACGATGTCGACGCAGTCAAGGTGCTCGACCACGTCGTCCGGCGAGCCGCCGCCATGGGCGCCAGCGACATCCACCTGGAGCCGCGGCGGGAGACGCTCCGTGTGCGTTTTCGCCTCGACGGCGTCATGGTCGCGCAGGGCTCTCTGCCCTTGGATCTAGCGCCCCCGATCACCTCGCGTGTCAAGGTGCTGAGCCGGATCGACATGACGGAGCGGCGGTTGCCGCAAGACGGTCAGTTTTCGCTCGACCTCGGTGGCGGTGAGCTCGTCCACCTTCGCACATCGACCTTCCCGGCCATCCACGGCGAAACGGTGGTGTTGCGGTTGCTCCTCGGACACCAGCTCATTGCGGCTGAGAAGCTCGGCATGGATCCGACCGACCTCGCGCGGGTCGCGCGCCTCGTGCAGCGCCCCGCGGGGCTGCTCCTCGTGTGTGGTCCGACGGGCTCCGGCAAGACGTCGACCCTGTACTCGCTCATCCGCCTCTTGGACACTGCGGCCCAGAGCGTCGTGACCCTGGAAGATCCCATCGAGGTCGAGTTTTCGGACATCACCCAGGGGCAGGCGAACCCGCGGCAAGGTTTCACGTTCGCGGTGGGGCTTCGAGCCATCCTTCGGCAAGATCCGGATGTGATTTTCGTAGGCGAAATGCGCGACTCCGAGACGGCACAGATCGCGCTCCAGGCAAGCCTTACTGGGCACCTCGTGCTCTCCACCCTCCATACGTCGAGCACCATCGAGACCATCGTTCGTGTGGTGGACCTCGGCGTAGAATCATGGATCGTCGCCAACTCGCTGCTCGCCGTGGTGGCGCAGCGCCTCGTCCGCGTGCTGTGCGAGACCTGCCGCGAGCCCTACGATCTTGCCGACCCCTTGCTGGACGAAAACGGCGTTTTGTTGCTCGAAAAGGGCACCCCCCTGCAGCGGCCGCGTGGGTGTAACACCTGCCATGGAACGGGCTACAAGGGGCGCACGGGCATCTTCGAGGTGCTGGAGGTCGACGATGAGCTTCGCGACCTGATCAAGGGCCGCGCGGGCAAGCGCGAGTACACGGAGCACCTCAAGAAGATCCCCTTCGCGACCGTTCGCGAGTCGGGTCTCCGTGTGGCGCGAGAGGGAAAAACGTCGCTCGAAGAGGTGCTTCGCGTGACGTAAGCAGCGCCGCGGTCCTCGACCTCGACGCTGCTTTGTTTGGTGTGGGAGGCGGCGCCGTTCAGGGCGCGTCGGCGGGCCAGTTCGGACGAAGCTGCATCAGACGAATGTGCATGGCCTGGATGCGCGGGGCCTGGAGCGGGTCGGCGTGGAGGCTCGTCATCTCGTAGGGGTCGTTCTCCAGGTCGTACAGCTCGATGTCGCCGCCGGCTTGCGGAGAGTACTCGACGTACTTCCACCTTCCGTCGTGCACCGCCGCGAACTCTTGGTCGTTGTTCCAGCCTTCCAGCATGAAGTCGCTGCGCCCGTTGTGCATGGTGCCATCGAGAACGCGAACCGCGCTCTTGCCATCGGAGCTCGGCAGGGGCTGGGCGCCAGCGAGCTCGATCAGGGTGGGAGCGAGGTCGTTCGTGACGATGAGCGACGCGTCCTGTCGGGGGAGCGGAATCAGGCGCGGGTAGCGGATCAATAGCGGAATCCGCGCGTCTTCCTGGTAGACGAACGGCTTCCCGGCGAGGCGGTGCTCGGCCCAGAAGTAGCCGTGGTCGGACATGAAGATGATCACCGTGTTGTCGTACACGCCGGTCGCTTTCAACGTGTCGATGATGCCCGTGATGCCGTACGTGACGCTGCCTCCGATGGCCTCGTCGACCGACAGCAACATCTCACCCTCGTCCCGGCGTTCGTCGTCGATGACCAACAGGCCGCCCAGCGAGATGAGGGGCTTGTTGTTGCGCAGCCAGGCGGGCTTGTCCGAGACATCCGCCTCGTTGAAGTTCGGCGGCTGCCACGGCGTGAGGCCCGCGAACAACCCGAGGTGCCGCGGCGCGGCGCCCGGGTGGGGTGAATGCGGCGCGTTGAACGACGTAAAGAAGAAGAACGGCTGGTTGCCCGCAGCGGCGGCGGTGATGAACGCCTTCGTCTTTTCGCGGATGACGTCGGTGGAGTAGTCGGCAGGCGTGGAACCGTACGACACCTCCACGGCGGCGCCGCCCTTCGGCCGCTCGACGAGCTGGTAGTTGTAGTAGAGGTGCTGCTTCATGCCGTACCAGTCGTCCCAGCCCGGGGGGATGTAGGGCGGCTGGCCGTTCGACCACATCAACGTGTAGTTGTTGAGGTACTTGCCTACGAGGCCGGTACGGTAACCGGCCGCCTGGAGCGTGGTGGCAAGGGTGGAGGCATCCGGGAAGGCGCTCGCGCCGCCCGAGACGGGCGACACCGTACCGTTGTCGACCACGCCGTGGGTGTGGGCGTAGGCCCCCGTCAAGACGGTCGAGCGGCTCGGACAGCAGAGGGGCGTCGTTGCGTAGGCGTTGGAGAGGTTGATGCCTTGGTCGCGGATCTCCTGCAAGGTATGCGACATGTTGTCGCCGCTCGGTGTGTGGATCGGCCCGACCTGGTCCCAGCGCATGTCGTCGACCATGATGAGCAAGATGTTCGGCCGCAGGGGCTGCGGGTTCGGACCGAAGCGCTGCACCCACACGTCGAGGAGCGTGTGCAGGCAGTCGTGCAGACGGTCGGCGTCGACATCGTCGCCCATGGCGCCCACGGCGACCGCGCATTGGGGTCCGACCGATGGCAACAGGACCCCGGTCTGATCTTGCGCGACCGTCACGTTGCAGGCGGTCAAGATCGGGGTAAGGTTTCCGACCGCAGCGGCCTCGGCGACGCTCTCGTCACTGCCGATCTCGAGCTCGTGCAGCTTGGTGCTGACGTAACCGTTGACCGCGGCGCCGATCGCCGTCTGGCATGCGATCTGGTCGGTCATCGCCACCGGATCGACGGCGGCCACCGCCTGGTTGTTGTCGCCGTAGGCGAGGGCCAAGACGTCGTCCACCAACGAGCCGGCGCAGGAGGGCGTCATTGGCACTGGGCAGGTGCTCGGCCCCGAGGCGAGCGCCTCATCGTTACACAGAACGCGCGCGGCAAGGATGGCGGAGACCGTGTCCGTCGTGGCGACGTCCGTGCAGTTGTTGCAAGCGTCTCCGGTGCCATCGCCGTTGGTGTCTACCTGCGCGGCGTTGGGGACGTCGTAGCAGTTGTCGACGGGATCGCACACGCCGTCGCCGTCCGAGTCAGCGCTCGGGTTGCCGCTGCAAATGCCGAGGTGGCACACGTCGTCGGTCGTACAGCCGTCGCCGTCGTCGCACGTTTCACCGTCGACGCAAGATGCGTCAGGAATGACGAAACAGACGGTCAGCGAGGGGCGTGTCGAGATGGTGGGCACCTCGCTGGACACCACGAAGGTGGTGCCCTGGGCCTGCTCGAGCAGCACACCGTAGTTTGCTACGGTAAGGTCTCTCCATTGCTGGGTGAGCGAGGTAATGTCGAAGCTCATGGTGCCCGAGGGCGGCACCGACACCGCGGAGGCTTCGATCGCAGGAGAAAATGCGCTCGCGAAGGTGTTCCAGGTCTCGATGGACTCGATCCACGACGACGTGATGCGGTGGGCGTTGACCTGGAGCGCAAACGTCGACGTGTGGTTCACGGTCAGCGTCGAGGAGACTACCTGCGCCGTCAGGGGCAACGACGAGAGGTCGACGCGGAACAAGGCGTACCACTTGTTTCCAAAGCCCGCGCCCGCCTTAACGGACGGGGCGATGCCCGCAGGCGTGGTCGGCGTGCTCGAGTTGACGGTGGTATCGGCGAAAGAGCCGAGCACGCCGCGTTGGAAGGTCTGACAGACGACCTCGCACGCGTCACCCTGACCATTGACGTTGGCGTCGGCCTGGAGCGGGTTGTAGGTCGATGGGCAGTTGTCGAGCGCGTCGCAGACACCGTCCACATCCGAGTCGGCCCCGACGCCCACGCATACGCCCGCCGTACAGACGTCGCCCTGCGTGCAGCCATCGCCGTCATCGCTGGTGACACCGTCTGACCCGGGTTGGAGGCATGGGTCGCAAACATCGAGGGGCGTACCAACGCAAGCGCCCGCTTCGCAGCTATCGGATGCGGTGCACGGATCGCCGTCATCACAAGCCAGCGTGTTGGCGGCAAAGACGCACCCGCCCTGGAGACTGTCGCAGGTGTCGTCGGTGCAAGCATTTCCGTCATCGCAAGCCACCGGACCACCGGCGACGCAGCTCCCGCCGGCGCACACGTCGCCTTGCGTGCACGAGTCGCCGTCGTCGCACGCCGCCGCGTTGTTCGCGTAGCTGCAGCCGCTCGCCGGATCGCACGCGTCATCGGTACAACCGTTGCCGTCGTCGCAGTTGACCGCCGGCCCCGCCGCGCACACGCCATTCGCGCACGCGTCGTTCGCTGTACAGGCGTTGCCATCGTCGCAGGCCGTCCCGTTGGGAGCCCCCGCGCACACCGAGGGTGGCTCCGGAATCGTGTAACAGACGGTCATCACCGGGCGGTGCGCCACGTTCACGCTCTCGCTCGTGGCTACCTTGGTGGTCGTCCCGCTGATCGGTTTGATGAGCAGGCCGTGGTTCGTGTACGTCCCCGCGTACCATGCCTGGACCAACGGCAAGATGTTGTAGCTGATGGTGCCCAGGGTGATCGGCGCGCCGTTGCCTATGGTGGTGATGACGCTCGCGTCGTAGGCGGATCCAAAGCTATTCCAGGTGGTCGTCGCTTCGACCCACGGCGCCGTGATGCGGTGCACCTCGAAGGTCGCGACGGCGGTCGACGTCACGACGGTGCTCAAGGTGGCCGAGGTGACCTGAACGTTCGCTGGAATCGCGCTCAAGTCGGCGCGAAATAGGGGATAACCGCTAGTCCCCGCGAGAATGTCGGTGGCGCTACCGTAGGTAGTCGTCGGCGTTCCGGAGCGCACGCCGGTATCCTCCATGGTGCCGCTCACACCGCGCTGGATCGAGAGGCACACGGGCGTGCAAGCGTCCCCTTGACCGTCGCCGTTCGCGTCCGCCTGGGAAGGATTGTAGTCGTTGGGGCAGTTGTCCGCGCTGGGGCAGACCCCGTCGCCATCGACGTCAGCCTGGGCATTGCCGGTGCACACGCCGCCTTGACACACATCGCCGGTGGAGCACGCGTCGCCGTCGTCACAGGGGGCCGTGTTGTTCGTGTGGACGCAACCGTTGGCTGCGTCGCACGTGTCGTCGGTGCAGACGTTGCCGTCGTCGCAGCCGAGCGGAGCGCCGCCGACGCACGCGCCGTTGGAGCAGGCGTCGTTCGTGGTGCAACCATTGCCATCGTCGCAGGGCGTGCCGTTGGGGCTCACCGCGCACAGGGAAGGCGGCTCGGGGACCGTGTAGCAAATGTTCATCACCGGCCGGTGACTGACATTCACGCTCTCGCTGGTGGCGACCTTGGTGGTCCCCGCTCCCAGGGGCTTGATGAGCAGACCGTTGTTCGTGTAGGTCCCTGCGTACCAGGCCTGGACGAGGGGCAAGATGTCGGCGGAGATGGCGCCAAGCGTGATCGGCGCTCCGTTGCCGATCGACGTCCAGACGGTCGCGTCGTAGGCCGACGCGAAGGTATTCCAGGTGGTGGTGGCCTCCGACCAGGGGGCGGTGACGCGGCGGACCTCCAGCGTGGCGGCCGTCGTCGAGCTGACCACCATGGTCAAGCCCGCGGACACGATCTGCGCGTTGGCAGGGATGACGCTCAAGTCGGCGCGAAACAACGGAAATCCCGAGTTGCCTGCAAGGATGTCCGTTGCGGCTCCGTACACCGTGGTGGGCGCGCCGGAGCGCACCCCGGTATCTTCCATGGTGCCGTTCACACCGCGCTGGATCGCGACACAAACGGGTGTGCACGCGTCGCCGATGCCGTCGGCGTTGCCATCTGTCTGAGACGGATTGAACGCGGTGGGACAGTTGTCGAGCCCGGCGCAGATACCGTCGCCATCGGCGTCGCCTCCAGAGACACCCGCGCACACGCCGGCCTGACAGACATCGCCCGTCGTGCAGGCGTCGCCGTCGTTGCACGAGGCCGTGTTGTTGACGTGCACGCAACCGTTGACAGGATCGCACACATCGTCCGTGCAGCCATTGCCGTCGTCGCAGCCACCGCTGGAGACGCACACGCCGGCCTGACAGCTATCTCCAGTCGTACAGGCGTTACCATCGTCGCACGCCGTGCCATCCGGTTGTCCGAGACAAGGATCGAGGCAGCGCGCGCCGGCTACCTTGGCGAGGAGGATGTCGCGGCTCCCTGCGCTGGTCAGGTTCCCGGTCCCCAAATTCGTGGTGCCGAAGACGCCCGCGGAGACCACGATGTCATCGTTGGCGTCGACGGCTACGCCGGTAGCGGTCTGCGCCACCAGATCACCGTAGCGCTTGCTGAAGATGTGCGCGCCCGAGGGGCTGTACTCAGCGATGACGAGGTCCTCGTCACCTGCGCTCGTCAAGAGACCACCGCCGAAATTTCCGTCTCCCTTGAGCCGGGCGACGGCGACGATGTTACCCGCGGAGTCGGTCGCGACGTCCACGATGCGCTGGAAGTCGTTTCCTGGAAAAGCCAGGCTCCACAGCGTGTTTCCCGAGGGATCGAGCTTGGCAAGGAAGGCGTCGTCCAGGTTGCTCGCGGTGAGCGGCGTCGCGCCCACGTTCAGGCTACCCAAGAACGAACCGCTGATGATGGTATTGCCCGCGCTATCGACCGTCATGCACGCGAGCGACGAGCTACCCGTGCCGCCGAACCTCCGCGTCCACACGTGGTTGCCGGCGCTGTCCAGGTGCACAGCGTAGGCGTCGAAGTCCGATGCTCCGGGGCTTTGGTAAGGTCCTCCGCCGAAGTCTACCGTCCCCGTGAAGTTGCCTGCGAAGGTCACTCCGCCGGCCGCGTCGACGCCCACGCCCCACGCATGCTGAACGCTCGCGTCACCGTACCGGCGCGCCCAAATCCCGTTGCCGGTGGCTCCATCGAGCTTGGCAATGTAGATGTCCATGCCGCCCGCGCTCGTCAGCGGGCCCGTACCGAAATCGATGGTTCCGGCGAAGTAGCCGACGACGAACAGGTTCCCCGACGCGTCGGTCGCCTCCCCCAGGACGTATTGCGCGGCCGAGTCGCCATAGCGCTTGCTCCACAGGTGAGCGCCGTTGGCATCGCGCTTCGTGATGAACACGTCGTCCGAGCCCGCGCTCGTCAGCGTCCCACCACCAAGGTCTGCGCTGCCCGTGAGCTGCCCAGCAAGGAAGGCGTTGCCCGAAGCGTCCGTCGCGAGGACGAGGCCGTACGTGTAGAGGGGCGGCGCGGCGCTCGAACCGAAATTGAAGCTCCAGGTTGGTACTCCGGTCGAGGAGAGCTTGGTCAGCCACGCGTCATCCCCGCCCGCGTTGACCAGCGTCGTCGTCCCGAAGCTGACGTTGCCCAAGAACTGACCCGTGGCAAGGACGTCACCCGACGGCGCCACCGCGACCTGTCGGCCGTGCTGGCTCTGCGCGTCGCCGTAGATCTGGGCCCAAAGGGTCGTGCCGGGCACTTGACTCGGGCTCCCCGTGCAACCCGGGTTGAGGGCCGCGACGGACGCCTTGGTGGCCTCCGGCGGGGTGGGCGCCTGTTCACCTCCACACCCGACCGTCAACATCGAAGGGAGTAGAGCCGCCAGTGCCATCGAACGGAGTTGCTGCCTCATGAACGTCGCTCCTACGGGTTCGAACGAGAGCCACCGCGCCGGCCCAGCCGCGCGGCGCGATTGCAGCAACGGAGCCCCCGCGCCCGACTTCGGCGGAGCTCGATACGAAGTGCCCTGCTTCGCCCGACTGCAAGCTGCCCATACTTTTTCACGCTGCCACCAATAAATATTGGAAATTCTGGATTGTAAAGGGGGATCGACTGAGAAATGTGAGCCTTCCTAGATTTTGTATTTTTGCTCACGACATCTTCGCAACTGGCAGGCTATCACATGGATATTGCAGCCATTTTTCCCCTCTAATACCGGAATTCAGCGACGCGACCGCCCCCTCATCCCAGGAGGCAATTCGCATTTTATGTATTTTCATTTACGTTTCAGAAGCGACTGCCCACGGGGCGGCGGCCTACGTCGAAAAACTAGCCGCTTAAAGGACGAACGTGGCGAAGCTCGCCAAATCGCGCGTCGATGCAGCGACCCAGGGAGGCGCCGAGGAGGGCCTCGATCCGGACCGACTCGAGGGGATGGAAACCGTCAGGGGGCGTCGGCGGGCCAGTTCGGTCGAATCTGCATCAACCGGGCGTGCATGGCCTGAATGCGAGAGGTCTGCTGGGGATCGGCGTGGATGCTCGTCAGCTCGTAGGGATCGTTTTCCAGATCGTAGAGCTCGAAGTCGCCACCGGCTTGGGGCGAGTACTCGACATACTTCCACCTTCCATCGTGCACCGCGGCAAACTCTTGGTTGTGAGACCAGCCTTCGATCATGAAGTCGCTGCGGCCGTTGTGCATCGTGCCGTCGAGGACACGGACGAAGCTCTTGCCATCCGAACCTGGCAAGGGCTGGGCGCCCGCGAGCTCGATCAGGGTGGGCGCGATGTCGTTCGTGACCGCCAAAGAGCCGTCTTGCCTCGGCAGCGGAATGAGGCGCGGGTAGCGGATGAGGAGCGGGATGCGGGCGTCTTCCTGGTAGACATAGGGCTTCCCGGCGAGGCGATGTTCGGCCCAGAAATAGCCGTGATCCGACATGAAGATGATCATCGTGTTGTCGTAGACGCCCGCCGCCTTCAGGGTGTCGATGATGCCGGTGATACCGTACGTGACGCTGCCGCCGATGGCCTCGTCCACGGCGAGCAGCATCTCCCCTGCGTCCCTACGATCGTCGTCGATGACTTGGAGACCGCTCGCCGAAATCGGGGGCTTGTTGGTGCGCAGCCATGCCGGCTTGTCCGAGACATCCACCTCGTTGAGGTTCGGCGGTTGCCACGGCGCGAGGCCAGCGAAGAGGCCCAAATGCCGGGGCGCGGCGCCGGGGTGGGGCGAATGGGGCGCGTTGAACGAGGTGAAGAAGAAGAACGGCTGTCCCGACGCGGCTGCCGATTGGATGAAGGTCTTCGTCTTCTCGCGGATGACGTCGGTGGCGTAGTCGCTGGCCGCCGAGGCGTAGACGACCTCGGTGGGCGTGCCGCCTTGCACCTTCTCGACGAGCTTGTAGTTGTAATAAAGGTGCTGCTTCATGCCATACCAGTCGTCCCAACCGGGGGGCACGTAGGGCGCGAATACATTCGTCCAGAGCAAATTGTAGTTGTTGAGGTATTTGCCCGCGAGGCCCGTGCGGTAGCCCGCCGCCTGGAGGGTGGTGGCCAGGGTGGAAGCGTCGGGGAAGGCGCTCGCGCCACCGGCGACGGGGGTGACCGTGCCGTTGTCGACGACACCGTGGGTGTGCGCGTACGCGCCCGTCAAGACGGTCGATCGGCTTGGGCAGCAGAGGGGCGTCGTGGCGTAGGCGTTCGTGAGCTGAATGCCTTGGTCCTGAATCTCCTGCAGGGTAAGGGGCAGGTTGTCCCCCATCGGCGTATGGGTGGGTCCCACCTCGTCCCAGCGCATGTCGTCCACCATGATGAGCAAGATGTTCGGGCGCAGGGGTTGGGGGCTCGGGCCGAAACGCTGCACCCAAACGTCGAGCAGCGTGTGCAGACAGCTGCGTAACATGTCCGGGTCCACCGTCGTGCCAATGGCGCCGATCGCGGGCGCGCACTGCGGACCTACCGATGGCAAGACGACACCGCTCGGATCCTGCACGACGGGCACGTTGCAGGAGGTCAGGATCGGGGCAAGGTTTCCGATGGCCGCGGCCTCTGCGCTGGCCTCGTCGCTACCGACTTCGAGCTCGTACAGCTTGGTATTGACGTAGCCGACCACGGCGCTACCGATGGCGGTTTGGCAGGCGAGCTGGGCGACCATCCCAAGCGGATCCACCGCGGAGAACGCTGGGTTGTTTCCGCCGTAGGCGAGCGCCACGGCGTCCTCGACGAGGGAGCCCGCGCACGAGGGTGGGAGCGGCGCGCCGCAGGCCCCGGGGCCTGACGTCAAGGCGTCATCGTTGCAGACCACGCGCTGCGCGAGCGACGTGGCGACCGCGTTGGCGGCGGCGACGTCGGTGCAGTTGGCGCACGCGTCGCCGGTGCCATCGCCGTTCGTGTCGAGCTGGCTCGTGTTTGCGACGTCGTAGCAGTTGTCGACCGCGTCGCAAACGCCATCGCCGTCGCTGTCGCTGCTTGGATCACCCGTGCAGACGCCGCCAGCGCAAATATCGTTTGTTGTGCAACTATCTCCGTCGTCGCAGACGTCGCCGTTCACACAGGAGTTGTCGGGGATGATGTAACACACGGTCAGTTGCGGGCGCGAAGGGATGCTGGGTGAGTCGCTCGCCACGTACACCGTCTGACCTTGGGCTTGTTCGAGCAGGACGCCGTAGTTGGGGAGCGCCAGGCTGCGCCAGGCCTGGGTCAAGGTGGTGATGTCGAACGCCATCGTCGACGAGGGGGGCGCGGTGGTGACGGTCGCCTCGATGATCGGGGAGAAGGCGCTCCCGAAGCTGTTCCAGGTGTCCACCGTTTCGAGCCAAGACGACGTGATGCGGTGCAGGTTGACGGGGACCGCGTAGCTCGACGATTGCTCGACGGTGAGGATCGAGGAGACCACCTGCGCCGTCGCGGGGAGGCTCGCCAAATCGACCCGCACGAGCCCGTAGGCGGTGCTCCCTCCGAGCGTCGCCGACTTGAACGACGGTCCGAGACCGACGGGGGTGGTGGGCGCGCCTGAGCTGACCGTCGTGTCGACGACAGTACCTTGCACGCCGCGCTGGAAGGTCTGGCAGAGGATCGAGCACGAATCGCCTACGCCGTCGTTGTCTACGTCGTGCTGGAGAGGGTTGTAGGTAGTGGGGCAGTTGTCGATCGCGTCGCAGATGCCATCGGCGTCCGTGTCGTTCGCGACGCCGCCGCAGACGCCTTGCGCGCACACGTCGTTCTCGGTGCAGGCAATGCCGTCGTTGCAGGGCACCCCGTCCGAGCCAGGAACGCTGCACGGGCCGCAATTTCCGGCTTGGGGTGTCCCGCTGCAAGCGCCTCCTTGGCAAGTGTCTCCCAGGGTGCAGGGATCGCCATCGTCGCATGCAAGGGCGTTGTCCGTGTGGACGCAACCGAGGGCGTTGTCGCAGACATCGTCGGTACAACCGTTGGCGTCGTCGCAGCTCACCGCCGCGCCGCCCGCACAAACGCCCGCCGCGCACGCTTCGCCTTGCGTGCACGCGTCACC
>CAYLJT010000070.1:0-16380 GCA_964383995.1 uncultured Polyangiaceae bacterium | reverse complement strand
GGGTTTGGTCGTTGGCAAAACAGTTGTCGGGCACGTGCACGCCGCCGAGGCACGGCCCCCACTTGCCGTTCTCGCTGCACTTCATCGAGCCGTCGAAGCAACCCGGCGCGTCGTGGTAAGAGGGATCGCCCTTGAAGCACGCGTGGGCCTGCCCCGCGACACAGTCGCAGTCTTCGTCGACTTGGTTGTCGCAGTCGTCGTCGAGGCCGATGTGCGCGTCATCGCAGAGATCGACCGGGCCGCACTGGGAGCCACAGGGGTCCATGATGGTGCCCCCTTCGCCGCCCTGACCCCCGGAGCCCGTAGTGGTCGTCAGCAGGTCGCCGCCCTCGCCGGTGCTCGTGGTGGCCGTTGCGCCACCGCTGCCTGTCGCTGTGCTCGAGGACGAGGTGTCGGTGGGGACGAAGTCGTCTCCCTCACCCGTCGCGGAGCAGGCGCCCGCCAGCGCTATCCCCGTCGCAATCAGGGCCAGCGCCGCGCTTGCGCGCCTCTTATTTTGCTGCAGCGGACGACGCGAAACGGGGGAGCTCACTTGCTTCATGGACGACCTCCGGCGGCCCCAAGGGGCCGCTAAGCATTCTATACAATATCGTTTTTTTCACGGCGCGGGGCACGATCGCGGCTCATTTAGGCCGCAGGCCCCCGATAAGCTGGTCGAACTCGGATTTGGCTGCCAAAACCGTTTTTTTGGGGCCGGTAAGCTTGAAAAAGGTGAGCTGCGGTTGCGTCTCGACCACGGCGCCCAGCATGGCCCAATCGGTCTTCGGGTTGGAAGGTTGCCCGGGCATTCCAGACGCAAAGGTGCCTGTCAGCTCGACGACGGTCACCTTGACGCTGCCTACCGTGCGCACTTCGCGGCGGGTCGTGTCGTCCGCGGTCTTTTCGAACTGCTTCGACCAGCGGTCCACGTTGGCGTCGACCGAGCCGCCCGCCTGGGTCACGCTCAGCTCGGCGTCGTCGGCGTCCCCGTCGGCTTTGGGAATTTTGTAGGTCGCCTTCCGCATAGGGCTCGGGTTTTCGGCCTTTTGCCAGCGGGAGGGGGCGTCGAACAGCACCTCGGAGGGCGCCTTGGCATCGGCCGGCTTGTCGGCCGCGGCGGGAGCGGCCTCGACCTTGGGAGGCGCCAGCGCGGGTTGGGGCTCGGCGGGCTTGTCGCAGCCGAAGGTGCCGGAAAGGACGACGGAGCTCAGGAAAATGGCGAGTTTTTGCCGCATCAATAGCCTTCTACCTTCGAAATAATCTCGTTCATGATTTCGCGCGTCCCGCCGCCAATCGGGAAGAGGCGCGCATCGCGGTACAGCCGCTCCACCACGGTCTCGCGCATATAGCCATATCCGCCGTGGATTTGGACCGCCTGGTCGCACACGAAGGAGCAGGTGTCCGTGGCGGTGTTCTTCGCCATCGCGGCCAGGCCCGTCACGATTTCGCCGCGCAAATGCCGCGCGAGAACCTCGTACGTGAGGGCCCGCGCGGCGGCGATGCGGCTCGCCATGTCGGCCAGCTTGTGGCGAATGACCTGGAATCCCGCGATCGCGCGGCCAAAGGCCCGGCGTTCGCGCGCGTAGGCGACCGACTCGCGGTAGGCGAGCTCGGAGATGGACACGCACTGACCCGCCAAAAACAGCCTCTCCGTCGCGAAGTTCGTCATGATCGGGACGAAACCGGCGTTTTCGTCGCCGACCAGGTTGGCCCGCGGGACGGCGCAATCTGCGAACGACAGCTCCGCGGTGTCGGAGGCCCACCAGCCTGTTTTTGCGAGCTTTTTGCTCACTGTGAAGCCTGGGGTGCCCCGCTCGATGACGAGCAGCGAAATGCCGCCGTGGCCGGCCCCTCCGGTGCGCACCGCGGTGACCACCCAATCGGCCCGCGTGCCCGAGGTGATGAACGTCTTGCTGCCGTTGACGATGTAGTGATCCCCCTGCAAAACAGCGCGGGTTTGCAGGCTGGCGACGTCGCTGCCGCCGCTCGGCTCGGTGATGGCGAGGGCCGAAATGGCGTCTCCTCGCAGCACGGGCGGCACCAACCGCTGTTTCTGGGCTTCTGTACCGAAATTAAGGATGGGAGGGACGGCGATGCCGTGGCTGCCCAACCCGACGGTTACGCCCACCGACTTACCCGCCAGGATCAGCTCGTCGGCGGCCGCCAAGGCGTGGGACAAATCGCCCCCCGCGCCGCCGTAGGCCTCGGCGTAGCCAATGCCCAAAATGCCGGCGCTGCCCGCCTTTTTGTAGAGCTCGCGCGGAAATTCTTCGGCTTCTTCCCAGGCGCCCGCGTGGGGCAAGACCTCGTTCTGGGCGAAGCGACGCACCTCCGCCCGAAGGGCTTTGTGCTCGTCGTTTTCGTGAAGCGCTTGGGGGGTCACGTTGCTTTAGGCTCCGAACTGGAGCGCGTTCAACCACCTCATCCAGTGTGCGCGGGGGCGGGCGCGCCCAGCGCCGGCAGGGGAGCCGGCGCTGGGGCGGGGGCTGGAGCGGGCGCGGGAGCTGCCATCGGCTCGGGAGCGATGGTGATGGGGTCGGGCCGCGTCAGATCGGAGCAACCGAGAGCACCAACCGCGAGCAAGGCCGCGATGGCCCCAAACAAAGGGCGGGGAGTCGACATCGGGGGCACCCTATCACACCCGCCATCGGTTCGCCCCGTTTCCGATGCGGACCCGCTATTGCGACTCGATGGCTTCTGGTAGCTAAGGGGACCATGGAAGCTCGGTTTCGCGGTCCCTTCAACGCGGCTTATACGGACGACTTTTACAAGGACCTTCTGGCTCGTTTCGAGCGGCGCGTGGGCTGTCCGATTCCGTACCGCGTGGCGGAGACACCGTTCTTCATTCCGCAAGAGCTTCGCGAGTATTTGGCGACGAGCGCGCGGGAAATCGTCGCGCAGCTCTCCAACGAGGCGCTGATCGCCAAGATGAAGAAGGCCATTGTGCCCGAGCTCGACGTGCCCGGGATGGACGCCCTTCCCAACTGCTTGCAGGTCGATTTCGCGGTGGTTCGCGGGGCCAGCGGCAAGCTAGAGGGCAGGGTGGTGGAGCTCCAAGCCTTCCCGTCGCTCTACGCGCTGATGGTCGTGCAAAACGAGGTGACGCGCGACGCCATGCGCCATGTGCCCGAGCTCGATCGCGAGTGGTCTCTGTATTTCGGCGGCCTCAATCGCGACACGTTCGTCGCCAAGCTGCGCGGTGCGATCCTCGACGGCTTGCCGGAGGACGACGTCATCTTGATGGATCTGTCCCCCGAGGAGCAGAAGACCTACCCCGACTTCAGGGCGACCAAGGAGCTTGTCGGCATCGACGCGGTGTGCCCGACGAAGCTCATCAAAGAGGGGCGGAAGCTGTTCCGAGACAAGGACGGAAAACGCATCGAGGTGCGCCGCATCTACAACCGTGTCGTCTTCGATGAGCTGCAAAAGAAGGGCGTGGCGTTGCCCTTCTCGTACCGCGACGAGCTCGATGTGACGTGGTGTCCGCACCCGAATTGGTATTGGACGTGGTCCAAGTACTCGCTGCCCTACATCGCGCATCGGGCGGTGCCGAGGGCCCGCTATCTGTCCGAGCTGACGTCCATCCCCGATGATCTCGAAAACTTTGTGCTCAAACCATTGTTCTCGTTCGCCGGCGCGGGGGTGATCGTCGACGTGACGCGGGCGGACATCGACGGCATCGCTGAGGCGGATCGCCCCGGGTGGATCTTGCAGGAAAAGATCAGCTACGAGCCTGCTCTGCGCATGCCCGATGGCAACGGCGTGAAGGCCGAGGTTCGCATGATGTTCTTGCGCGCTCCCAAGGACGACAAGCTCGAGCTTGCGCTCAATTTGGTGCGTCTATCGCGCGGAAAAATGCTCGGCGTCGATCAGAACAAGAACCTTTCCTGGGTGGGTGGCAGCATCGGTATTTGGCCCGCCGACGAGCCTTCTCCGTAGGGCTACGCGCGCATCCACGCCAATTGCCAGGCGCCGATCACGATGCCCAAGGCGAGAGCGCCGAGCACGACCTGAACGAGCGGGTTCTTCGCCAGCTCGGGGCGCGTGCCGCGGCGCGTGCCGCCCTCCTTGGGTGTCAGCAGCAACGGTGTCGCGAAGGCGAGGCCCACGACGAGGCCGGAGAGGAAACCGAACAGGTGGGCGCCAAGATCGGATTGGGGGCTCGCGCCCAGGGTCGCTAGCAACGCCAAACCACCCGCGATGGGACGACCGATGTCGAGCCACGAGCGTTTGCGCCGCGGTTCGTCGGGGCTCGCGCGGTCGAGGAGCACTTGCGTGGCGGTGAGGATGCCGACCGCTCCGAACACCGCGGTGGACGCGCCGATGGAGCCGTGCGCCGTGCCTTGCGCGGCGTAGAAAGCGGCGTTTGCGAGGTTGCCCAGGGCGCCCGCCGCGACGACCGCCAGGGCCCCGCCACCGGCGCCGAGGCGCCTGCTAACCGCCACACCGAACAGCGAGCCCGAGACCGCATTGCCGAGCACATGGCTCGAATCCGCGTGCAGCGTGAGGGCGGTGATGGCGCGCCAGGGGGCGGAGGAGACCACCAGCTCGGCCACCGAAGAGCCGCGTTGAAACCACACGCCCTGGTCGCTCACGGGGCCCGTGACGCCAAAAAAGAGCACGAGCGCGAAGAACGCGAGGGGCAGGGCAATGGAGAACGGAAAGGCCGGTTTTTCGGGGGCCTCCCGTGGCGGCCAATCGGCGTTTTCGGCGTTGAAACGCTCGATCGCGCGGGTCGCGCGGCGGTAGTCGGCCTCGGCGACCCACAGCACCCAACCCGCGTCGGTGTGGCGACGGGTGTACGAAACCCCCTGCGATTGAAGCACCAGCGCCTGTTCGCGGGCGCGCCGTTCGCCGCTGATGGGGCCGATGACCGCGATGCCGTCGGGAATTTCGAGCCAGGCCGGGATGGGGGGCGCGGCGACGCGGTAGACGATGGGTTGGGGCTCGGCGACGGTCCGGTTGGCGTTGGCGTCGGTGCTCACGGCGGGCTCGTCAGGGGGCGTCACGGTGGCTCGCAACCTGCGAACGATTCACCGGGTGTCAATGCGACCCCCTTGTCGTCCCCGGAACGGCGTGGGAAGGCTGGGCGGTGTCGACCGCTGTCACTCAAGGTATCCGCGTCACCGTACGCACCGACTACGTCCATGCGCAGTCGTCCCCGCGCGACCACCGCTACGTGTTCGCTTACACGATTCGCATCGCAAACGAAGGCGAGCGCGTTGCGCAGCTCAAGAGCCGCCACTGGATCATCACCGATGGCGGGGGGCGCGTCGAAGAGGTCAGGGGCCCTGGGGTCGTCGGAAAACAGCCTGTTTTGAAGCCCGGAGAGCACTTCGAGTACACGAGCGGCTGCGTGCTCGAGACGCCCCGCGGCACCATGCGTGGCACCTACCAAATGGTGCGCCCCGACGGCACGGCCTGCGACGCCGACATCGCGCCCTTCATGCTGGCGCTGCCCTCCACGCTCAACTGACGCGCACAAGCGCCCAGCGAAGCCAAACGAACGCTAGCGAAGCTCGAAGTGGTCGCCGCCGCGACGACCCACGGGCACGCCTCGCGCAAGGCGAATCAACGACCACACGGCGCCGGCGACTTTGCGCAGCTTCGAGGCGCCCACGCGCTCGGCGTAGTCGATCGGCATTTCGACCACGCGGTAGCCGCATTTGGCTGGGAAGAGCAGCGTGTCGATGGGCAGCGCGTCGCCCTCGCCATCGAAGTCGAAGGCGCGGATCACGGAGCTCCGATAGGCGCGCATGCCGCTGTGCACATCGACCGTGGGCACGCCGTGGAGGCCGTGCGCCAGCGCCGCAAAGCTGCGATTGGCGATGTAGTTGGGCAGCGGCATGGCCTCGGGCCTTTGCCGCGTGCGCGCGCAGTTGACCATGTCAACGCCCTCTTCTTCCAGCAAACGGCGGAGCGTCGCGATCATCTGCGTCGGGTAGGTGAAGTCGCAATCGAGGTAGATGAGCGCGTCGGACTGCGCGGCGGCTGCGTACATCAAGAGCTCCATGGCCGGGCCGTGACCGCGCGGCGGCACTTGGCGAAGCACGGTCGCGCCGAGGGAGCGCGCGATCTCGGGCGTGTCGTCTTTGGTCGAGCTATCGACGCACAGGATCTGCGCGTCCGGCGCGACACCGCGGATGTCGGCGATCATTTCGCGGATGCTCGGCTCTTCGTCCATCGTGAGCATGCCGACCGTGAGCGAGAGCTTGCGAGGCCGCGGCGCCTTGCGCGCGATGACCACGTGTTGAAACGCCAAGAGGCCCGGCGCGCGGTTGGTAACGACGTCCTCCACGGGGCGCACGAAGGCCTGGTAGGCCTTGTAGGAGAGGGTCTCGCGCATCGGCTTGGGCCCCGCCGCGTCGCCTCCGAGCGTCTTCAGCAAGAGGCCCTTGAGCGCGCGCACACCCATCGGGTTTTGCTCCACGCGGAGCACTTCCAGGCCCGCGTCGCGCACGAGCTGCTCGGCGGTCTCACGCGTGAAAAACCGAAGGTGCGTGTCGTCGAGGATGCCGCTCTTTTCGTACGTGAAGTCGCCCTGCAAGAGCTTGAGGCGCACAGTCCACGCGGCCACGTTGGGCAGCGACACGATGACGTGACCCTCCTCCTCCAGGAACGGCAAGAGCCTGCGAAGCACGGCCAGCGGATCGACCGTGTGCTCCAGGACGTCGCCGAAGAGCATCCGATCGAAGCGCCTTTGTCCGAGACCTTCGGAGACCGAGACATCGCTCGTGATGTCGATGGGCAGGACCTCGTCGAGCACGCGTCGCGCGCGCTCGATCGACGCGGGGACGATCTCGATGCCCGTGACGCGAGCGCCCTTCTGCTTGGCGCGCGCGCCATTGAGGCCGATGCCGCAGCCCACGTCGAGCACCGAGCGGGGGCGCCCGAGGGCCGCGACGAGCGCGACGTTCTCCTCTTCGACCGCGTATTTTTCGGGGAAAACCGCGGCGTTTTGCGCCTCCAAGGCCGGCATCACGCGCGGCTACTTAGCACGCTGCGCGACGGCGTTCGCGATTTCGTCGAGGCGAGCGCCGATGACGTCGGGTTGGGGCACGGATCGAAGGCCCACGCTGGGGCACAGCTCACAACGACCGCGGGGCACGAGCAGCGCTGTACAGAGGCCCGCGGCGAGGCCCGCTTCGATGTCGCTGACGGCGTCGCCTACCATCCACGATGCCCTTGGATCGAAGCCCATTCGTGACGCGAGGCGGAGCAGCATCCCGGGCTTGGGCTTGCGGCAATCGCAGCGAATCGAAAGGGCCGGCGGCCCCCCGCCCTCGGGGTGGTGGGTGCACACCTCGATCGCGGCGATGGCGATGCCGTGCTCCGCGAGCAGGTCGCTGAGCGCGCGGTTCGTGCGCGTCACGGCGTCGAGGCTGATTTGGCCCTTGGCGACGCCCGGCTGATTCGTCGCGATCGCCAGCGAAAAACCCGCTTGCGCGAAGAGCCGGAGCCCCTCCACGACGCCCGGCAAGAGGCGCACATGGCTGGGGTGAAACGCGCTGACCACGGCGCCGAGCTCCTCGTCGCGCACGAAGTCGATCAGCGTCCCGTCCCGATCCAAGATCACGGCGCGCGTCATGAGCGGTGCAAATTCGCGACGATGCGCGCTCCGTCCATGTCGAAGCGAAAGCGGAGCACACGGAGCTTGCGCTGCGCGAGGGTCTCGAGCACGCGACGACGATCGGCGGGGCGCACATAGAACATGAAGAAACCGCCGCCGCCCGCGCCCATCAGCTTGCCGCCGAGGGCGCCCGCCGCGCGCGCGGCCTCGTAGTGCGCGTCGAGGGTCGGATCGGTCATCGTCGACGCGAGCTTGCGTTTTTGACACCAGTGCTCGTGCAAAAGCTCGCCGTAAGCATCGAGATCGCCGCGCACGAGCAGCTCGTAGACGTCGTGGCCCATGGCCTTGATGCGGTGCATTTTGGCGATCGCGTCTTCGTCGAGGCGCAGCCGTTCCCCCTGCTCCGCGAGCACAACCTTCGCTGGCCGTTCGACGCCCGTGTACGCGATGACGAGGTTCGATTCGAGCTCGTCGAGGGTCTCGTCGCGCAGCGGCACGGGCTCCACATGGACCGTCCCGTCGCTGTCGAAGGTCATCGCGGTCAGGTTGCCAAACGCGGCGATGAACTGGTCCTGACGACCGATCGGCTCGCCCAAGCGTTCGATTTCGATGGTGCACGCTTCTTCCGCCAACTGCCGCGACGACACAAACTCGCGCTTGTAGGTGTGCAGCGCGTTGAGCAGGGCCACCGTGAACGTGCTCGACGAGCCGAGGCCCGAATGGGCGGGCAAATCGGCCACGCTCGTCAGCTCGATGGAGCGCTCGATGCCCACGAGGCGCAGGGCCTCACGGAAGATCGGGTGCTCGATGGCGTCCACGCGCGGCACGATCTCGGTCTTCGAGTAGGCCAGGCGGATGTCCGAATAGAAGCGCTTGTTGGCCGTGACATAGATGTAGCGATCGATGGCGGCGGACACCACGTAGCCGCCAAAACGTCCGGCATAGGCGGGCAAATCGGAGCCACCTCCACCCAAGGAGAAGCGCACGGGGGCGCGCGAGACGATCATTTTGCAAGCTCCCGAGTCAGGTCCGAAATACCGCTTTCCGAGCCAATTTCGAAGAATCGTTGGTGCACGATCAGGGCCCGCAGAGCGCCCCGTTGGGCGAGCTCGGCCTGCAGGGCGCCGAGGTCGCTCGGCCCCTCGGGCAGGCAAGAGAGCGCCTCTCTCCGCAACGCCAGGGCGCCGTAGTCGATGAAGCGAAGGCCCCCCTCGTTTGGCGCGCCGCGGGCACGCTTCGCGTAGCGCACCACGAGGTCCCCCGCGACCTCCACGTTGGAGGCGTCGAGCGCGTCGTGATTTTCGAGCACCGCCATCGTGCCCAGGGCCTCGGGGCGAGCTTCGAGATCGGCTAGCGGCGACGCGTAGTCGAAGGGCAAATACGAGTCGCCGTAGGTCAACAGAAAGGTCTCCCGCAGGAGCGGCGCCGCCAAGCGAAGGGCGCCGCCCGTGCCGAGCCTCGCGTCCCCTTCATCCGAGTAGTGCAGGCGCAAACCGAAGCGGCTGCCATCACCGAGGGCGCGTCGAATTTCGTCCGCGAGGTGCCCCACGGCGAGGGCGACGTCGCGAAAGCCCGCCTCCGAGAGCTTGGGCAACAGCCAGGCAGCGAAGGGACGTCCCGCGACGGGCAGCAGAAACTTGGGGGTCTGGCGCGCCACGTCTCCGAGGCGCGTCGCCAGGCCGCCCGCCAAAATCACCGCGTTGCATGGCCCGGGGGGGCCTGGAAAGTGGGCGTCGTTCACCGGTTGCCCTAGACTACTCGGAACACCCCACGACACAGCGCGGCACCTGCGTTAAGCTCACGCGCGCCCGAAAAATTTGGGGCAAGTCCACTATGACGCTCGAAGTCGGCCAGGTCCTCGACCAGAAGTACCGCATCGTCCGCTTGCTCGGAAATGGCGGTATGGGTGCGGTATTTGAGGGGGAAAACACGCGCATCGCGCGCAAAGTCGCGATCAAGGTCCTGCATCCGCACGTGTCCGGCCAAGCCGAAACGGTCGCCCGCTTCGAGCGCGAGGCACAGGCCGCAGGGCGTATCGGCTCCGATCATATTTGCGAGGTCCTCGACCTCGGAACGTTGGCCGACGGCTCGCGTTACATGGTCATGGAGTACCTCGACGGCGAGACCCTCTCCGATCGCATCCGCCGTCTCGGACGCCTCACCCCGGAGCAAACGGTGCCCATCCTGCTCCAGGTGCTGAAGGGCCTCGGCGCCGCCCACGCCGCGCGCATCATTCATCGCGATCTCAAGCCCGACAACATCTTCATCTTGCGCGAGCGCTCGGGCATCAAGGACTTCGTCAAAATCCTCGATTTTGGCGTGTCGAAGTTCTCGGTGCTCGGCGACGACATGAGCATGACGAAGACGGGCGCCGTGGTGGGCACGCCCTACTACATGTCGCCGGAGCAAGCGCGTGGCGGCACGAGCGGCGCCGATGCGCGTAGCGATTTGTACTCGCTCGGGGTGTTGCTCTACCAAACGGTGACGGGCCAAGTGCCGCACCAAGCCTCCACCTTCAACGAGCTTTTGTTCAAGATCGTGCTGGAGGTCCCGCCTCCGCCCCAGCACTTCGTCCCCGATCTCGACCCAGAGTTTTCGGGCTTCATCCAGAAGTCGATGGAGCGCGAGCCGGCCAATCGCTTTCAGTCGTGCGAAGAGTTCTCCGAAACGCTCACCGCATGGATGTCCCGCGCGGGCGCGCGCAACGGTCAAACGATCGCCATCTCCGCGCCGGTCGTCTCGGCGCAGGTGCTGAACGCGCAGGCCCAGGTGCTGGCGACGGCGCCCACGAATCCTGGCCTTTCGCCGCCGCAAATGCCCGGTGAACGGCCGTCCGGCGGCTTCGAAGTAAGCCCCATGCACACGCCTTCGTCCCCCGGCATGGCGCTGCATCCCGGGGCGCACGATCCGTCCTCGCCGACCCCCGAGGCCTGGGGCCACATCTCGGGCCTCGAACAACCCAAACCGTCCAACCAGGCGAAGGTCGTCGCCATCCTGCTCGGCGCCTGCGCCCTCGCAGCCGTGGGCTTCGGTGCCTACTTTCTTACGGCGGGAGGCGGGGAGACCGCGCCGCCTACGGTCGCCACCGCGGGCACGACAACGACTGCCACCGATACGGCCGCGCCGACCGCGACCGACGCGCCAACGGCCGCGCCGACCTCCACCGAAACGGCTCCTGCGCCAAGCGGCAGCGCGCCGAGCGAGCCCACCGCGGCACCCACGGCGACCGAGACCGCGCCGACCCCGACGGCCCCTGCGACAACCGCGACGGCGAAGCCTACGGCCACCGCGACGACGAAGCCGACGTCCACCGCGACGACCAAGCCCACCGCGACGACGAAGCCGACGGGCACGGCCAAACCGGGCGTGCCCAACGACTTCGGATATTAGAACGTTCGTTCTGTTTTAGAAGCGACCCGCGATACCGCCGCCGTTAGGGGCGATCCAGGGCGTCACTTGCAGGCCCGTGTCGCCCTGCTTGGGGTCGTTGCCGCCGATGAAGAACAGTGTCGCGCCGGCCGCGATCAAGGCACCGCCCGCGGCCAAACCGATCACGCCGATTGTGCCTTTGGAAGCCGCGTCGGAGTCGAGAGAGTTGATCTCGTCTTGCTCGGCCTGGCTGCACCCACGCGGGTTGCACTCGTCGAACTTGGCGTCCGAGTCGCTCTGCGTGCTGCTGCGCCCGAGGACGAAGATGACGCCCACGGCGACACCGCCGAGCCCGACACCCGCGGCGGCGAGACCGCCGATTTGCATGCCGGTGAGGCCGTCGTCTTTCGCGGGCTCGGCGGGAGGCGGAGGCTCGACCGGAGGCGGCTCCACGGGCGGCGGCGTGACGGCCTTGGCGGCCTCGATCTCCAGCGTGACTTCCTTCTTTTCACCTTCGGCGAGAGTCACTTCTTGGGTGCTGGGACTCTCGCCCTTCTTCGCGATCGTGAGCTTGTGCTTGCCCGGATCGGCCGGCAAAAACACACCGATCAACGCCGAGGACACGGGCTGTCCGTCGACCGTGACCTCGGCCGCGGCGGCGTCGCCGCTCACCACGATCTTGAGCGACGCGATGCGAGGCTCCAACGCCGCGAGCTCTTTTTTGGCCTCTTCTTGCGCTTGTTTGAAGGCGTTCGGGGCGTCCGCCGCGAGCTGCTCGCGGGTGATCTTGAGGTAGTTCTCCTTCGCGAGCACGAGCTTGCCCGTCGCCGCTTGCGCGCGCGCCGTGAGCAAGAGGTGCGTGGGCGCGTGCACCAAGGCCTCCGCGCGTGTGAGCAGGTCGATGGCCTCCTCGTACTTTCCAGCCTTGAACGCGTCCGCGCCTTGGGTCGCCAGGGAGCGCGCCGCGGCGCGATCGGTGTCGCTCTGCGCGTAGGCGCTGGAGGTCAGGGTGCAAAACGAGAGGGCCAAAACGAGGCCGATACGACGGGAGAATCGAGAGCTTTGACGGGACATGAAAGGGTTCCCTCCAAGGGAGGCGGCTTGGCGATCCAAAAGCGCCTGGATATTTTGACCTCAAACAATCGAATCAGGGGCAGCTTCGAACGCGGACGTCGTCGAGGTTCCACTGGGACACCGTCAGCGCGTTTGTGGAGCTCGTGAAGCCGAAACGTACTTGCATGTTGGCGTTAGCGTAGGCGGTCACGTCGTGCTGGATGAAGACCCAACCCGTGTCTTGTACCCCGGGAGCGCCGCCGGTCGTCCAGATGTTGACCCACGAGGAGCCGTTGTAGACGTCGATGGTGTTGACCATGTAGGGCGAGTAGTCGCTGTTGAGCCAGCGATTGAATGACAGATACGCCTTCTGGCCCGTGCTGGGCGTGCCGCTGAAGGCGGGGCTCGTGAGGTAATACGCGCTGTGGGTGGTGAGCGAAGCGTTGCCACCAAGCACGACGCCCGCCACGCGGTTGTCGTTGGTCGTGTGATCGGTATCGAAGGCCGGGTCGGGATTGCCGTAGGTGTTCCCTGTGGACGCCGCCGCGGGCCCGATGGCCCACTCGGTCCCCACGGTCCAACCCGCGCCCGAAGAAAAATTCTCGTTCAGTTTGTAGGAGCCGACGTTTGCATAGCTGAAGCTGCGCTGCGGATCGCAGGTGTCCGTGGTGCACGAATCGCCGTCGTTCGGCACGATCGTCGTGTACACGACGCCGGCCGCCGAGCTGCACGTGTCGGTGGTGCACAGGTTCCCGTCCGTCGGCCAGGCGCGGTTTTCGACGAGCACGTCGTCGAGGCTCCACGAGGGCGCGGAGTAGACACCGCTCTGCGTGATGTCGAAGCCGAAACGGATCTTCATGGCGGGGTTGGCTTGGGCCGTCGCGTCGTACGAAACCAGCGTCCAGCCGCCGCCGCTCGGCGGTGTATCGTCGACCGATGGGTAGATGCCGCTCGTGTAGAGGTTGACCCACGCGTTGCCGTTCCACACGTCGACCGTGTTGTGCATGAAGGGGTCGTAGTCACTGACGAGCCAGCGGTAGAACGAGACGACGATGCTGCCGTTGCCGATCACCGCGTTGAACGGCGGGCTTTCCAGGTAGTAGAAGCCGTGCAGCCCCGTGCCGGCGTTGCCCCCGATCACAACGCCCGCGACGCCGTTGTCCGCCGTGGCCGTGTGGTCCGTCGCGGGGTCGCCGCCGATGCTGCCGCCCGTGGAGCCGAGCGCCGGTCCGATGGCCCACTCGGTCCCGAGGATCCAGCCCTTGCTGTTGTCTTTGAAGTCGTCGCTGAACAGCGTGACCGAGCCGGGGTGATCGGTGGCGCCGGTGGCGGGGTTGCAGATCTCGAGGGTGCACGGGTTCGCGTCGGCCACGGGCGGGATCGGCGTGTGGGAGATGACGCCGGTGACCATGTCGCACGCGTCGCTGGTGCACGCGTTGTTGTCGGTGATCGCGACCGGGACGTGTGAAATCACGCCGTCGGCCGGGTTGCACGCGTCGCTGGTGCACGCGTTGTTGTCGTTGATGTCGACGGGCGTGTGCGCGATGCCCGTCATCGCGTCGCACGTGTCGACCGTGCAGCCGTCGTTGTCGTTGAGATCGATGGGCATGTTGATCACGCCCATCACGACGTCGCAGCTATCGGCGGTGCACAGGTCCTGATCATCGGGATCGATCGCAGTATTTTGAACACCAACGGCCGGGTCACAGCTGTCCGCCGTGCAGGCATTGGCGTCGTCGGGATCGATGGCATCGTGGGCGACCCCGAGCAGCACGTCGCAGCTATCGGCGGTGCAGGCGTCCAAATCGTCGATGTCGACCGGGGGATGCGATTCGCCGGCCTGCGGATCGCACAGGTCATCGGTGCAGGCGTCCATGTCGTCGATGGCGATCGGCATATGGATCGGCCCGACCGCCGAGTCGCACGAGTCGTCGGTGCACACATCGTTGTCGTCGATGGCGACCGCCGTGTGCGTGACGCCGCTCGCGGGGTCGCACGCGTCGTCGGTGCACGCGTCGTTGTCGTCGACGACGACGGGCGTGTGCTCGCATTTGCCGCCATTGCACGCGTCGTCGGTGCACGCGTCGTCGTCGTCGCAACTGCTCGCGTCGGTGCACTCGGGGCCGCCGCCCTGCCCCCCGGTACCGCTCGCTGTCGTGGTGGACGTGGCGTCACCGCCACCTTCGCCGGCGCCAAATTTGTGCGTCGTTGTGCTGCATCCGAGGAGGCAAAGCGCGAACGCGATCGACGCAGGCCAAGAGCGCAGCGTTGAAGATAAGCAGGTGGCGGACAAGCCCTTCGACATGCGGAAACTATCGCGCTTTGTGTCTCGCTCCGGCAAAGTTTTTCTTGTGGAAGATGTGCCGTAAACGCTCGACAAGGGCGGCCTTTCAGGGAGAAGCTTCCGGCCCTGATGCCCGTTCAAGCCCGCGCCACCGGAGTTGTTGTTTCGTTGTTGATGGCCTTCGTTCCCGCATGCGGCGCTCCGCCGCCTCCCCCCGCGGTCCCGAAAGAAGAGCCGCCGCCTCCGCCTCCGCCGCCGAAGATCGCGTTGGCCATCGAGAAGGTGATGGGCTGCACGTTCAGCGAAGCGGATGGCTTCGATCCCGAGTGCGAGGCCTACAAAGCCTTCGAAGAGGCGACCGATCTCCTCGACGAAGACGAGAACAAGGCCTCTCTCGACATACTGACGCTCATCGAGGACAAAGACGAGAAGGTCCGCTACCTGGCCCTCGACAAGCTACCAAGCGCGAGCGCCAGCCTCTTTCATGCGAAAAAGCAGGCCGAGCGGCTCGTCGCGCAGGCCGAAAAAGAGTCGTCCAAGCTCGTCGCCGGCCCGATCGGCGCCGCCGTCGCCCAGATCGATCTGGAGTCCACCGAGCTCTTCGCGCGCATCGAGAAGCTCGCCAAAGAGAGCCCGCACGCGGATCTGCAACGGGCCATTTACCGGGGCATTCTGGGCTCGAACGGCAAGCAGAAGCCCGCCCTCGAGCTCACCCTCGCGGGGTTCGCGAGCAGCGACGAGAAGACGCGCTATGTCTCGCTCATGGGCCTTTCGGGCGGAGAAAAGAGCTTCGCCGAAGAAGTCTGCGGCGCCTACGTCAAGGGCCTCGACGACGAGGCCAACGACGTCATGGGCCTCGCCGCACAGAAGCTCGGCTACGTCGGCCCTTGCACGGCCCAAATCGAAACGCTCTTGGCCTTCGCCAAAAAACGCGCAAAAACACCCGGCGAAAAGCAGTGGCTCATCCCCAATGGCCTGCTCAACCTGTGTCGCAACGAGGCTGCCACCGACGCCCACAAGAAGGACGCGACGGCCACCGCCAAGGCCTTTGTCCAAGGGAAACACGATGACACGGTGCGCGCCAATGGCATCGACGCGGTCATGGCCTGCGATCCCAAGGGCCTCAACTTCGTCCGCATCTACGCCAAAGACAAGGCGACCTCGGTCAAAGAGGCTGCGCAAAAGCACATCGACGCGGCCAAGAAGAAATAGCCGTGGCCGCGCGCCTACCCGAGGCGCTCCACGATGCGTTTTCCAAGCAGATAGGCGTCCCCAGGCCAGCGCGCAGAGAGGTAGTTTCCGTCCTCCACGACGAGGGCGGCGCGGTCGTCTTCGAGCGTGCCCTTGCTGAAGAGGGTGATGGGCCCGCGCACGAAATCGGCCTTGGGATCGCGCAAAGCGGCCCGGACCTCGTCTTCGACGTAGGCGGGATAGGTCCGGTAGTAGCGGCCGAGCTTCCAGGCGGTGCTGTAGTAAGCAATGCGCTCCATGTAGTGGGGCAAGCACGTCGTGCGGCGGCCGTACAAAGGGCTCTTGCCCGACTCGGGATCGCGCGCCCGCGCGATGACCAGTACGCCGTGGCAAATGGCAGAGGCCAAGCGGCCTGTTTGGAAGTACGCCGCGACCTTGCCTTGCAGCGTCGTGCTCGCCAAATATTGGCGCATGCCTGGGGCGTGGCCGCCCGCGAGGTGGAGCACGTCGACCGCGGCGAGCTCGATGTCGGCGTACGAAACAGGCGCTTTGTAGGCCGGATCTTCGAGCATTTCGGCGTAAAATCGCTTCGCCTCGGGCTCGGCCCCGAGCTGTCCAAAAATCACCCCGTCGAGGAGCCTGGGATCGGCGGCCGCCACCTGGCCACGCTCGGTCGCGAACGTCACGCGGTGTCCGGCGCGCGTCAGGATTCGCCAGGGCACGGCGACTTCGGTCACGTCGAAGTCGTTGTCCGGGAGGGGCATGAGGACGTGGGCCATGGGCTGCTCAAGCCGCCTTGGGTTGGTTGGCGCGGCGTCGAAGGGGCCTTTGGCGCGTTTGGAGAGAGGCCTTGACCGCGCCCTTTTCGAAGACCCAAAGCTCGCCCGGGCGCGCCAGCGTCCAGACCTCGTCGGTGGTCAGAGGGACTGTCGCG
>CAYLJT010000069.1:0-16393 GCA_964383995.1 uncultured Polyangiaceae bacterium | reverse complement strand
AACCGTTCGGTAAGAACAGGGCCCCAAAAACACCGCCACGGCCGCCGGGATGGCCGCCCATTCCAGGCGCAGGCGCGCTCTGCGAGGGCGCACGAGCCTTCGACAGAGCCAGATGCACAGGATGGCAAGGCCCGCGGGGGGTAAGATCGATTCCGCCAGGTTGGCGGCGTCGGCGCGAAACTGACTGAACAGGCTCTCCGAAAGCGAGGAGCCAAACAAGGTCGCGTCGAGGTTGAGGTAGGTCTCGTATTGGGCGTGGAAATAGAGCTGGCCGCCCAGCGCGAGCCCCGCGAACGCCACGAAAAGCGCGGAGGCAACCCAACGGAAGGCCCCCCGGCGCAGGGAGGCGGCATAGAGCAGGAGCCCCCAAAAAAGCGCGCTCTCCAACATCGCGGCGCCGTAGCTGGCCACGTATTTGCCGCGCAGGGAGAGCAGCCGATCGCCCCGGAGCGAGACGTCGAGCAGCACCACGACGAGGAGGGGCAACGCCAGGAGCAGCCTGCCATAGCGGGCGCGCAAGCCGGCCAAGAACCGAAGCTTTCGGATGCGCGGGAGGGATAGCGGACGACGGGGCGGGGCCGGGCTCACGGAAAAACACGCTCAGGCGAAGGAAAATCGGCGGGAGCTTACCCCGGGCGGCGGGCGCGTGGGGAGGGATTCCATGCCCTCAAGCCCGTGTTGTGTCGACCGCCGTTCGGGGCGCCTAGCGAAAAAAGGAGAGCCGTCCCGCAGGGGCTGCGGTAGGCATCGCAACGATGGATCCGTCGCACGCGCAGTTGTCCGTGGAGCTCGAAGCGGCCCTCCTCCGCGAGCTTGCGGAGGCCTACCGGCAGCAGCGTTGGTCGTTGTTCAAAGAGAAGATGCCTGTCGCTCTCATCGATCTGGTGTCCTCCACGAGCCACCTGGGTCGCTGGGTGCCGGCCACGCGCACCATCGAGATTTCCAAGCCATTCGTGCTCACCCAACCCTGGGGTGTGGTGGTCGAGGTGCTGAAGCACGAGATGGCCCACCAATTTGTGCACGAGGTGCTGAAGATCCACGACGAGACCGCGCACGGCGCGGCGTTCAAGCGCGTCTGCCAGCTCCACGGCATCGACGCGGGGGCCTCGGGCGTGCCGCGAGCGCACCGGCCCGACGAGGGCGAAGCGCGCGTGTTGGAGCGCATTTCGAAGCTACTGGCCCTGGCCGAGAGCTCCAACGCCAACGAGGCGCAGTCGGCCATGGCGGCTGCGCAAAGGCTAATGTTGAAATACAACCTGGACGCGGCGGAGGCCCGAGCACCGCGTGGCTACGGCTTCCGGCATTTGGGTCAGCCGACCGGGCGCGTCAGCGAGGCCGAACGGCTGATTGCCAGCATCTTGATGCGGCATTTTTTCGTGGAGGCGATTTGGGTAGGTGTCTACCGACCGCTGGAAGGCAAGGCTGGTCGCTTGCTCGAAATTTGCGGTGCCGAAGCGAACCTGGACATGGCTGAATACGTCCACGGCTTCCTGCTCGCCACCTCGGAGAAGCTCTGGAGAGACCACAAACGCCAGTTGAACATCAAGGGCGACCGCGACAGGCGATCTTACCTCTCGGGGGTCATGATGGGCTTTCACAGCAAGCTTGACGAGGAACAACGGGTGGCCAGCAAGGCGGGTCTGGTCTGGAAGGGAGATCCGAACCTCGTCGACTTTTATCGCCGTCGCCATCCGCGCGTGCAGACCACGAGCTTTGGCGGCGCCAACTGGAATCATGCGCGGGCTTCGGGCCTGCAAGCCGGCAAGAACCTGGTTTTGCACAAGCCGGTCGGCGGCGGTGCGACGTCGCGCGGCAGGCTGCTCGGACAATGACCGTCACGACGCACGCGCGGACCGTCTCCGTCGCTGGGCGGGAGGCCGTGTCAGCCGCCCTTCACCTGCCTAAAGAGCCTGCAAACATAGGCGTTTTGTTGGCGCACGGCGCGGGCGCCAACATGCAGAGCGACTTCATGGTGGCCTTCGCGGAGGGCCTGGCCGAGCGCGGTCTGGCCACGCTGCGCTTCAACTTTCCTTACCTCGACGGCGACAAGCGCAGACCTCCCGATCCGGCTCCCGTACTGCAACGCGCGTTGGTCTCCGCGGCGGCCCTGCTGCGTGACGAAGTGAAGCCGAAAAAGCTCGTGATCGGCGGCAAATCCATGGGCGGACGCATGGCGTCCATGGTGGCGGCCAAGGGCTTTGCCTGTGATGGCCTGTTGTTGCTCGGCTACCCGCTCCACCCGCCCAAAAAACCGACCTCCCTACGCACGGCGCATCTGCCTTCCATCCAAGTACCCAGCTTATTTGTGCAAGGCACGCGCGACACGTTGTGCGACCTCGACCTCCTGCGTCCGGTGCTCCAGACGATGGGAGAACGCGCACGCTTGCATGTCGTTGCCGGGGGTGATCACTCGCTCGACGTGTTGAAGTCGTTGAAGCGTTCCCAGGCAGACGTGCGCGCCGAGGTGATGGACGTCATCGCCGCCTGGGCAGAGGGGCTTTGAGCCGAACGCCTTAGGAGGCGCCGAAAACCGCTGTATCCAGCTCGCCGCGGGTGTCGGCGGCGGTCACCTCGGAGAGGCCACCGATGCACTTGTCGCCCACGAAGAGCACGGGGAGCTCGTCGCGCTCGCGGCCGGATTCGCGGGTGACGAACGACAAGGTGGCTTGGTCGCCGGTGACGTCGAGCGTGCGAAACTTGATGCCCTTCGACTCCAGGAGGTCGGTGATCTTCTTGAGGTTGCGGAAATTCCGGTCTTTTTCGAAATAGACAGTCACCGGCGCCGGCTCACGCTTCAGCTCGACCTTGCCCGGGTTGCGCCGCAGCTCTTCCAAGCGTCGCGCGGCGGCGCGGCGCTTTTCGAGCTCTTCGCGCGTGCATAGCGGCTCGCCCGCCATTTGGTTCACGCCCCGCAAGATGTCTTTGGTCACGCGGAGCGGCGTGAAGCCGTCGCCGGTCGAGCTGGTCAGCGCTTGGTGGAGGTAGCTGCGAAGTGCGTCCATCACGGGCGATTCGTCGCGGTCCTGCGCCGCCGCGTCAAGCTTGCCGGCCCCGAGCCCTTCCGTTACCCATCGCCGCCCGATGAGCCAGCGCACGCGTCCCAATCACCCCTACGGCCATGCGCCCCGTTTGCCCGAGACCGATGTTTTGGACGTGCGCGCCGTGCTGCGCCGCGATGGCGCGCGCTTCGAGGGGCCGATTGAGCTGGAAATCGGCCCGGGGCGCGGTGGATTTTTGTTCGAGCGCTGCGCCGCGCGGCCCGACGCCTTCGTCGTAGGCCTCGAAATACGCTTGAAATGGGCCACGTTGGTGGATCAGCGCTTGGTCTCCGCGGGCCTCGGCGCGCAAGGTCGCGTGTTCGCGGCGGACGCCAAGGAGGTCTTGGCGAGGCTCGGCCCCGATGCGTCGATCGAGGTCGTGTACCTGCACTTTCCCGATCCTTGGTGGAAGAAGCGGCACGAAAAGCGGCTCGTGATGGGGGAGCCTTTGCTCTTGGACATCGCGCGTCTGCTCGTGGACGGCGGCGAGCTGTTCATCCAAACCGACGTCGAAGAGCGGGCCGCGCAATACCGCGAGGTGGTGAGCACGTGCGCCGACCTCCTGCCCGCAGGGGACGTGGAGGGCTCGCCGATGCTGGCCGAAAACCCCTACGAAGCGCGCAGTCCGCGCGAGCACCACGCGATCCGCGATGGCCTGCCGGTCGAGCGCATGCGCTACCGAAGGCGCCCGCGCGCTACTCGATCTTGAACGAAACGCGGGCGATTTGGCCCGCGACGACGGTCACGCCTTGGGTCATCGAGGGGCCGTTCGCGGGCTTGCACGTGACGCGCGCGGGTCCCGCGGCGACGGTGGCCTCGGTGGGCGTGGGGCCAAGGCTCGCGCCGTTGACGGTGACGTTGCAGTAGCCGCCCTTCGCGCCGATGCGGATCGTCCCGGTGCCGCCGCTCGACGCGGGGGGCTTGGTCTCGCCGCCACCGGTCGCTGCGGCCGCGCCGGGCACCTCCTTCACGAGGCGATCTTCGATGGTTTTCGTCTCGCCCTGCTGGGCGTTGATCGTGATGGTCTTGGCTTGAAAGCCCTGCGCAGAGAGCACGATGCGGTGCTCTTCACCGGCCGAGAGCCCCGTGATTTTCGTGCGCTCGCCGGCCCACGGTTTGCCGTCGACCCACACCGTCGGCGGCGGATCCACGTTGATCACCACGGTGACCGAGCCGGTCTTCATCTCGGCCGTGATCTTCTTGCTGGGCTCGGCGTCGCTGAGGCGAATGGTCTCCCGATAGGCCTCCAAGCCCTCCTTCGTGAGCTTGATGGAAACATCGGTGTTGAGCGGCAAATTTTCGACTTTTGCGGGGGTGACCTCGGCGCGCAGATCGCCGTTGACCCAGATCGCGCAGCCCGGGGGCGTGGTCTCGATTTGGACCGCGCCGCGCATTTCGGGCGGTTGATTTTGCGCGGCCGCCACCGCCGCCGTGGCCGCCGCCGCCGCGTCTGCCGCTGCGCGCGTCTGCGCGTCGGCGTCGGCGGTCACTTTGCGCACGTAGAAGAAGGCCCCGCCGGCCACCACGATCAGCGCCAAAAGCGCGATGAAAACCGCGGGTCCGCGCTTCTTGGGCTGGCCGTCGCCGGGGCTCGTGCCCGCCGACGAGAGGCCCGTGCCGGTGACGATGGTGCCTTCCATCACGCTGAGCCGCTCGGTGTGTTGCGACGCGATGATGTCGGCGAGCTGCTTGACGTCTTGCAGAGCCTCTTTTTGCTGCGCGAGCTTGTCCTCGAACAGCATCTGCATCCAGCGGCTGATGTTGAGCCCGGACACCGGGATTTGATGCTTGCGCACCATGTCCTCGAGGTCCCGCTGCATCTCGCGCGCGCTTTGATAGCGGGCCTCGCGGTCCTTCTCGAGGGCGCGCATGACGATGCGTTCGAGGTCCGGCGGGTAGCCCGGCTTCACCTGCGAAGGCAGCGGATAGTCGCGCTCGCAAATGAGCTTGAGCGTCTCGAACTCGCTCGCGCCCTTGAACAGGCGCTTGCCGGTCGTGAGCTCGAAGAGCAAGACGCCCGTCGCGAAAATGTCGCTGCGCCAGTCGATGTCGTTGCCCGACGCTTGCTCGGGCGACATGTACGGCACTTTGCCCTTGAGCTGACCGTCCTTCGTGTCCTCACCGACCTGCGTGCCGCTCTTCGCGATGCCGAAGTCGACGATTTTGATGTCGCCGGTGAACGTGACGACGATGTTTTGGGGCGAGATATCGCGGTGAACGATGTCGAGCGTGGCGCCGTCGAGATCGCGTTTTTCGTGCGCGTAGGTGAGCCCAGCGCACATGCCGATGATGATGCCGATGGCATGCTCCATCGGAAAATCGTTCAGGTTGTGCTTCTTCATCGCGCGCACGATCGAGCGAATGTCCTCGCCGTGGATGTGCTCCATCGCGATGAAGTAGGAGCCCTCGGCCTGCCCCACATCGAACACTTGAACGATGTTGGGGTGGTTCAACGTGGCCGCGATGCGCGCCTCGTGGAGCAACATGTCGATGAACGCCTGATCTTGGTTCATCGAAGGCAGGATTCGCTTGATGACGATGAGCTTTTCGAAGCCCGCCACCGAGCGCTGCAAGGCGAGGAAGAGCTCGGCCATGCCCCCTGCGGCGAGCTTCCGCAGCAGCGTATATTTGCCAAATTGCCGCGGGAGATTGTCCTCGGGCGGGGCCGGGGGGCCCGGTTCGCCTTGGGGCTCTTGCGCGCGTTCTGACATCTCCGAGTCTCGCTACTCTATCGCGTTCGGGGGCCGAGCGCGGTGCGAACGCTACGCCCCGCCCACGGTGCCGGTCAATTGCGCCCAGGGGGCCCCGGAGGCGTTGCGAGGTCGTGAGACCGCGGCGGCGCGCCGAACTACAATGACTGCCCATGGAAGCTGACGGAATTCGCGTGCGCGCCGCTGTCGCCACGGATTACGCCCACTTTGTACGGCTTTTTCCCGAGCTCGAGACCGGGGACGCCATCATCTCCGAGGAAGCCTGGGCCTTCGAGGTGATGCCCGGGATGTGGCTTTTCGAGCGTGACGACGGGGTTGTCGCCTACGCCTACATGCGGCTCTTGGAGGGGTCGGCGGCCGTTTATCACGTCGTGGTCGACCCCTTGGCGAGGGGCCAGGGGGTGGGTCAGCGCGTGATGCGAGCGCTCCGCAAAACGGCCTTGGAGGCCGGTGCGACCTCTTGGGAGCTCAACGTGAAGCCGCAGAATGAGCCTGCCGTTCGGCTCTATCGCAGCGTCGGGATGGTGCCGGTCTTCGTGGCCTACGCCCTCAAGATGCCGTGGAAAAAGGTCGATCACTTGGATCCCGTCGAGGGTCCCCCGGCCCGCGTCTTCGGTGCGGACGAGGACGCGCGTCTGGAGGCCGCCTTCGGCCTCGCGAAGGGCGCGCTCGCCGATCGTCGAGGACGAGGCTACGTGATGCTCACCCTCGACGAGCCCCTCGGCCTTGCCTGCTTCAACCCGTCTTTCCCGGGCGCCATGCCATTTTGCGTGCGCGACCCTCAGGCGGTCCGCCCGCTGCTCGAAGGGATGCGTCCCCATGCGAGGCCCGAGCATGACCACACGTCGGTGTTCGTGCAGGACAACGAGGCGGCGGCGAAGCGGCTGATCGACGCGGGCGCCGAGCTGCGCATGGAGGCCTTGCACATGAAGGGCCCCCTCGCGTAGCCCGCTTGATCGTTGCTTGAACGGCGGCCGGACGATTACGCTTCGCCCCATGTTGCGCGCCCCCACCTTCTTCGCGGCATTGTCCCTCTCTTTCGCCCTCGCCACGGGATGCGCGACCTACAAGCAAGACCTGAATCGCGCCCAGGCCCACTACGACCAAAACCGCTACGAGCAGGCCCTCGCGCTATTTCGCGTGTTGGAGGCCGACATCGACTCGCTCGATGCGGGGGATCGCACCCGCTACGCGTACCTCAGGGGCATGACGGACTACCGGCTCGCGAGCATCGCGCCCAAGGGCTCGGCCATGGCCGATCCGCGGGCGTCGTTTCGCGCCAATGCGCGGCACTGGCTGGCGGTCGCCGCGGCGATGGACAAGCAGACCCCGGGGGGCATCACCGACGAAGAGAAAAAGCGCCTCACCGACGCGCTCGATGAGCTGAACGCCGAGGTCTACGGCGGCGCCGAAGAGCCGAGCGGCAAGGCCGACGACAAGGCACCGAAGGCCGAGGACGGGCCCGCCGAGGCCCCCTCCAAGAAGGCCCCGGAGAGCGAAAAAATCGAGACGAAATAGCGGAGCTTGTTACGAAGCGGCGCGCCGCAGGGCGGCCATCTCGTCCTTCGCGACGAGCTTGTGTTTCTTGAGCTCGGCGGCCTCGCGCTGCTCGGCCGGTGTCAGGTAGGCGCGTCTCCCCAGCTTTTTCAAACGTGTGTCCAGCTCGCGATGGCGGGCCTCAACCTCCTGCAACCGGGCCGACTGGGACGTGAGCACATCACGCCCCAGCGGAGCGCGCTCTCCTTGCTTCATCGTGACCTCCTAGGAAAGGTGCGCGTCCTTCACCCCCGCCCGCGGGATCCATCGGCAACCACGGCGCAAGACGCGCGTCCACAACCCCAAACCGTAGCTCCATCGCCCGTCACTTCGCTCGATTTTCGTCGCCCCCGTGCGTTTCGGGAACAACGCTCGGCCGTCGGCTATCCTCCCCCCTTCGAACGTTCGGAGCGTCGGATGCCGAAAGCCCACAAAACCCGTTCTTTTTTTGCTGTTCTGGTCGCGTCGTCGACGATGCTCACAGCCTGTGGTGGCGCTTCGAGCGCGCCGCCGCCGACCACTGCCGCGGGGCAAGGGGCCCCCGCGCAGCCCGAGGTCGAGGTGCCCGAGGTCGTGGTCTCGCCCTACGACGAGACGCAGCTCCGAGCCCAGTTTGCCCTCGCCCAAGATGCGTTTTTGCGCGGCGAGAACGCCGAGGCCGCGGCCATCTTCGACAAGCTCGTGCGCCTCGCACCGGCGGACCAAGCCCTCGTACCGCCCTCGATTTTCAACGCCGGGTTGGCCTACCAAGCGCTCGGGGATCACGGAGCGGCGGACGCCCGCTTCACCTCGCTCATCGCGGGCTATTCCAGCCACCCCGCGGCCCGCAACGCGCGGGTTCGTCGCTTGCGCAGCCTCGCCTACCTCGAGCGTTGGAACGACCTCACAGGGGCCGCAGAGGCGGTCCTCACGTTGACGGACCTCACCCCCCTCGAACGCGTCGAAGCGCATGGCGCGAGGGCCCTCGGCCTGGTCGAGACCGATCGGGTCGAGGAGGGCGCGCGCGCGGTGGGCGTGGCCGAGGACATCATCGAATCGAATCAGCTCGGCAAGGCCGGGACACCCCCGGTGGAGGTCGCGCAAACGGCCTTCGCACGCGGCGAAGTGCGGCGAAAGCGCAGCGAGGCGATCGGCTTCAACCCGGTGCCCGTCAACTTCGCCGACGTGCTCGAACAGCGCTGCCAAGGGTTGCTCGACGCGCAGGCCGCGTACACCGAGGCGATGCGCAGCCTCGATGCGCATTGGTCCGCCATGGCCGGTTACCGCGTGGGCCAGCTCTACGCGAAGCTGCACGAGGACGTGATGCACATCCCGCCGCCGCAAAGCGCGCAAACGGCCGAACAGAAGGCCCTTTTCGTCGGCGCGATGCGGCTTCGCTACCGGGTGTTGATCGAGAAGGGCCTGAAGATGATGGAGGCCACCGTGCGCCTCGGTGATCGCACCGGCGAAGCGAGCGCGTGGATCGGCCGCGCGAAGGAGGCCCAGCGCGATCTGGAAGTGGCGTTGGCGACGGAGAAGGCCGAGCTCGCGAAGCTGCCCTACACGGAGGAGGAGCTCCGTGCGGGGCTCGAATCACTGAAGAACAAGAAGCCTTAGGGCCTCGATTTCATCGAGGCGTGACGCCTACCAGCCGAGCTTCTCGCCCACGTAGAGGGGCAGCATTTTTCGCCACCAGGGCCAGTCGTGGTTCACGTCGAAGCCCCACACATCGAGCTCGTGGGGAATGCCCTTCGAGGACAAAACCCCCGAGAGCTGCCGCGAGCGATGGGGCGCCTCGTAGGCACCTTGACCCGTGACGATGCGGATATCGGTGCTGTGCCGCAGGCGCTGCAGCGTGGCGCCATCGGACATGTTCGAGAGGTAGGCGACGGGGTTGTTGAAGTAGATGTCGTCGTTCGAGTGGCCCTGCGTGTAGCCCGGCTCGAGGTCGTAGAAGCCGCTCATCGCGATCAGCGTGTCGAACAGATCGGGGCGACGAAACACCTGATTGGCCGCGTGAAACGCGCCGAAGCTCGCGCCCGTGGCGGCCACGCGGATGTTCGCATCGCCGCACACGCGGCGAATGTGGGGCACCACCTCTTCTTCGACGTAACCCGAGAAGAGCCGCTGACGTCGGGCGGCCTCCAGGGGATGAACCGACTCGTCCATCCACGCATACTTGTTGATGCTGTTGATGGAGAAGACGCGCACGCGCCCATCGAAGATGAAGCGCTCGATGGATTTAATCAGGAAAAAGCGCTCGTTTTCGAGGAAATCGGCGGCCGCGGTGGGATAGATGAGCAGGGGGTGCCCCGCGTAGCCGTAGCTCACGATGGGCATATCGAGACCGAGGCGGTCCGAGTACCAGCCGAAGATTTGCCGGGGAAGATGCGGGTCGACGTACTCCACGTGGGGCTCCTGTGCGCTGCGAGATGGGTCTCGGCTCTTACCCGTTTCGCTCGCCGGAGGAATACCTAATCGAGCCGCTCGTAGACCTTGCAGCGACCGAGGCCCACGCCGCCCGGTCTTCCGTAGGGGCTCTTGGGGTTCTTGGGCTGCACGTAGACCGCGCCTCCCCGGGCCGGTTTCGGGATCACGGCGCCCCAGGCGAGGGGTCGGCCCTCGGGGACCTCTTCGATTTCGATGACCACGTTGGTGTCGATGGTGTCGACCGCCGAAATCGACGCACGGCGCTTGGTCTCGTCGGGATCGCCGCCGGGACATTGGACGCCGATGGGGCTCATCGCGAAGGCGAGCGCGTCTTCGCGCACCTCGGCGGCGTTGTCGCGCCAATGCATGCGGGGGTCTGCGGCCTGCCCGATGGCGATCGCGAGGCACGAGCACTTCGGCGTGCGATCGCCGCCGTCCGCCAGCCAAAGATCGGGCCGAACGCCGAGGATCGTGGGCTTTGCGGCCTCCACCGACGCGGCGTCGCCAGAGGTCAAGGTGGTGACCTCGCGGATGGGCCGGACCTCTTCCTTGGGGGCCGTGCTCCAGTTGGCGCTCGCGTTGACGCTGCCTGAGCAGCCGAGATTCGAGAGGCCCAAGCCAAGAAGGGGCAAGCAGGCGGCGAGGCCGAGGAGCGGCTTACGAAAAAATAGACCCATGCGCATCACCCGAAGAGGATCGCATCGGGCGAAAAAACCGCCAAGAAAGCGTCATTTTCCGCCGTCGCCGAGCAGCAAGAACGCGGCGATCGCCGCACAAACCGCGATGGCGACGGCGAAAGCCCAGAACCACCCAGGCAGCGTGGTTGTGGCGGGCAGGGCGGGCCCGACCGTGTCCGGCGGGCGAGTCGCCGTCTGCGCCTCGGGTGTCCGGGGGGCGGCGGGCGCGGCGTCCACACGGGCGCGGACCTCGGCGTTGTCTCGGACACGAAACGGATCGACGAAGCGACGCGGCGCGGGCTTCGCGCGCACGAGGGGACGCGTGGCCACGAGGTCGTCGCTCGTGTCTCGGACAAGAGTCGCCTTGCGATCGTCGGGCACCTCGCGCACCCGCGTGGTCGCGATGTCGTCGGGCCCTTCTTCGCTGGGGCGGGGCGGCGTTGCGAAGGGCGTGAGGGCGCGTGCGAAGTCGGAGGCCCGTGCGAAGCGTGCCGCGGGGTCCTTTGCGAGGGCCCGAAGGATAAGCGCGTCGAGCGCCGGACCCACGGCGAAACGAGCGTATTTCGAGGGCGCTTCGGGGATCGCCTCGGCGTGCGCGATGAGCAAGTCGGCCAGCGACGTCGCGTCATCGAAGGGCCCGCGGCCCGCAATGAGCGCGTACAGCACGAGGCCCATGCCGTAGATGTCCGAGCGCGCATCGACGGGCTCACGGCGCGCCTGCTCCGGCGAAAAGAAGCGCGGTGTCCCGAGGGAGCGGTTGTCCTCGGTGGGAATCGCGAGCGGCGCGGGGGCCGCCGAGGCCGCCGAGGGCAGCACCTTTGCGAGGCCGAAATCCAGCACCTTGACCGTGCGATCGAGGCCTTCGGCGGGCCCCGCCAGCAGCAGGTTGTCGGGCTTGAGATCGCGATGGACGACGCCCACGGTGTGCGCCGCGTCGAGGCCCGCGAGGGCGTCGATCACGTATTTGGCGGCCTCCCATGGCGGCAAGGCGCCGCGAGCGCGGAGCTCTTCTTCGAAGGTGCGGCCCACGAGCCGCTCCATCACGAGGTAGGTGCGACCCTCCGCGGTCTCTCCGAAATCCAGGGCCGAGACGAGGTTGGGATGATCGAGGCGCGAGAGCGTTTGCGCCTCGATGCGCATGCGATCCATGAGGTCCGCGCGCTCCGCGAGATCGCGCCGCAACAGCTTTACGACGACGCGTTTGCCGAGGGCGCGGTGCTCGGCCTCGACGACCTCACCGACCGCGCCGCGGGCGACTTTTCCGACTTCGCGATAGGGCGTGCCTGCGAGCGCCGTGTCTTCGTACGACGGCTCGTCGATCATCACCGATTGGCGATGTGGATCGCGGCGCCGAGGGCCGCCGCCGAAGCCTCCATGAGGGCCTCACCGAGGGTCGGGTGGGGGTGCACCGTCAGCGCCAGATCATCGAGGAAAGCCGCCATTTCGAGGGACAAAGCGGCTTCGGAGATCATGGTGCTGGCCTCGGGCCCGACGATGTGGACGCCGAGCACCTGCTTCGTGTTTTTGTCTGCGACAACCTTCACGAAGCCTTCGGTCTCGTTCAGCGCCATGGCCTTGCCCAGCGCGGCGAAGGGGAATTTGCCGACGCTCACCTCGATGCCCTTGGCCTTGGCTTCGTCGGCGGTGATGCCCACCATCGCGATCTCGGGATCGGTGAACACGGCGCCCGGGATCGAGACCCAGTCCTTGGCGGCCTTGTGCCCCGCGATCACCTCGGCCACCACTTCGCCCTCTTTCGAGGCCTTGTGCGCGAGGAGCGGCGGCCCGCTCACGTCGCCGATGGCGAAGATGGAGCGCACGTTGGTGCGACCCTCGATGTCGGTCGGGACGAAGCCCTTGGCGTCGATGGTGACACCCACCGCTTCGAGGCCGAGGCCCTTCGACACCGGCCGCATGCCCACCGCGACGAGCACCACGTCGCACACGATCGACTCGATTTTCCCAGCGATATCGACCTTGACCGCGATCGACCCGTCGGCCTGTTTTTCGTAGCCCTGGGCCTTGGCGTTGATGTGGATCTTGCCGCCGAGCTTGTTGATTTTGCGCTCGACCACCTTGGCGCACTCGGCGTCGACGCCCGTGAGAATTTGCGGCAGCGCTTCGACCACGGTCAGCTGGCTGCCGAGCTTTTGGTACACCATGCCGAGCTCGAGGCCGATGATGCCGCCGCCGATCACGACCAGGCGCTTCGGCACCTCGCGCAGGCTCACGGCCTCTTTGGCGCCGATGATTTGCTTGCCGTCGAACTTGAACATCGGAAGCTCGATGGTCGACGAGCCCGTCGCCAGCACGATGCCCTTCGTGGCCTCGACGACCTCGGTGGTGCCGTCGGCTTTGGCGATGCTCACGGTGTTGGGCCCCGTGATGGTGGCGGTGCCGGCCGCGAGCTCGGCGCCGTTCGCCTTGAGGAGCTGACGCACGCCGCTCGTCAGGCGCTTGACGATGCCCTCTTTCCAATCCTGCATCTTGCCGACGTCGACCTCGACACCGCTCACCGAGATGCCCATCGCGCCCGCGTGTTTGGTTTTCTCGACGAAGCCCGCCGCGTTGATCAGCGCCTTCGAGGGGATGCAGCCCCAGTTGAGGCACACACCGCCGGGCTGATCCTTCTCGATGCAGAGCGTCTTTTGCTTGAGCTGTCCGAGACGAATGGCGGCGACATAGCCACCGGGTCCGCCGCCGATCACGATCGCATCGTAGGTCTTGGTCACCATGAGACGGGCTCCTCAGAGGTCGCGATGGGCGCGACGTTTGGCCAAAATCGAGGGGAGATATCGCAAAAATTCAATGCCCACCGCCCTCCTGGACGGGGGCTTCGGGGGTGCTCAAGAGCTCCGCGCGTTGCTCTTGGATGTGCCAGGGCATCTGCCCGTAGACGTCGTCGAACAGGCTCTCTCGGGGCGGCGGGCCGAGGGGCTCGATGAGGTGGATGGCTTCTGAGATGGATTCGTTGATCGCGGCTTCCAGCGCCCGCTTGTCGTTCTCGTCGAGCAAGCCGCGCCGTTCGAGGTGGCGTTCGAGGCGCAACACGGGGTCGCGCGCGATCCACAAATCGACCTCTTCTTGCGAGCGATAGCGCGTGGGGTCGTCGCTCGAAGAGTGGGCGCCGATGCGGTAGGTGAGCGCTTCGATGAACGTGGGGCCGCCGCCGACGCGGGCCTTTGCGATGGCATCACGGATGACCTTGTAGAGCGCGATGACGTCGTTGCCATCCACGCGGATGGAAGAAATGCCGTACGCCCGACCCTTGACCGCGATGGTCTCGGACGCGGTTTGGCGCGCCGCGGGCACGCTGATCGCCCACTGGTTGTTTTGGCAGATGAGCACCGACGGCGTCTGAAAGACGCCCGCGAAATTGAGCGCGGCGTGGAAGTCGGGCTCGCTCGTCCCGCCGTCGCCGATGAAGCCCACGACGACCGTGTCTTGCTTGCGGATCTTCGCGGCCCACGCGGCGCCAACGGCTTGGGGGAGCTGCGTCGCGATCACGCTCGACCACGACACGTGGTTGACCCCTTTGCCGCTCGGATGCGCGGGCATTTGCCGCCCCTTGAGGATATCGGCGCTGTTTCCGTAGATTTGCGCGAGGTACGTCGAGAGCGGAAAGCCGCGAACGAGCATCACGTAGCTCTCGCGCAGGGCTTGAAACACCCAATCGTTCGGCGCGACGGCGAGGCCCGTGGCGACGGGCGTGGCCTCTTGCCCCGTGGCCGTGCCGTAGAAGCCGACCTTGCCTTGGCGCTGCTTGCGCAGCATGCGCGCGTCGAGGAGGCGTAGGCGCTTCAGCTCGCGGTACATGCGAAGAAGCAGCGCGGCGTCGAGGCCCGGATCGGTCGCGGGGTCGGCCGAGCCGTCGTCGCGGAGCACCTGGAAAAGGCCCAGATCCGCGGCAATTTCAGAGATTTCGGGGCTCTTCGCCGGGGGGCTTGCGCCGTTTGCGCTCATGGCGGCGCGGACCATAGCGGAAGGCCCGCCGTTGTGCGAGACGGGCGAAAATCCTGCCGATCAGTCGGAGAACATGCGCTCGACGAGGGTGGCCGCCGGCACGCGCTCGAAGATGTCGGCGAGGGCAGCAAACGTGGGCGCTTTTACGCGGCGTTCCTTCGCAAAGGCCACGATGCGCGGAATGAGCGCGATGGCCTCGACCCTGAGGTGCGCCTCGGCGACGGCTTCGTCGAGGCTCTTTCCCTGCGCGAGGGAGCGACCGATCACCACCTCGGGGCGGTCGGTCAGGGCCATCGACGCGAGCAGATCGCCGTAGCCGCCCAGGCCGAACATGGTGCGCTCTTCGGCGCCCGCCGCGACGAGGATGCGACCGGCCTCCTCGACCGCGCGCGAGATCAAGACGGCGAGCAGCCCGGGCCCGGCCCCCGCGCCCTTAGCGAAGCCCACGCCGACCGAGACACAGCCGACGAGGGCCGACGCCCACTCCAGGCCGCGCACGTCGGAGAGGCCGTAAACGTGCAGCCATTTGCTGCGAAACGCGCCGCGGATGGCCTCGACCACCTCGGGATACTTGGATCCACAAACGATCGCCGAGGGCTGGCCGCGGTGGAGCTCGCTTGCTTGCACGGGACCGCCGAGCGCGCCGATGCGGCGGACCGGCGTCTCTTCGCGGATGACGTCGGAGATGGTCGTCAGCCGCTCGTGCTCCAAGCCGCGCACGCCGTGCACGACGAGGTGCGCGCCGGTCAGGTGATCGCCCAACGCTCGCGCGACGTCGCGCAGGATCGGCGAAGGCACCGCCACCACGACGACGTGCTTCGCAGCGACCTCGCCGAGGTCGGTGGTCACGCGCACGCGGCGGTCGAATTGCGGCTGCTCGCGTCGCGAATGGAGCACCACGTGGCTGCCCGCGCGGGCTGCGGCGAGCGCCAAGGAGACGCCCCACGGACCGCCGCCGACGACGGCCACGTGGGTGTGCGGATGGTCGTGACTGTCGCTCATGCCGCACCTCCCGAAAGGGGCATGTCCTCGATGGCGCGCGCGAGCGGCGGCGCGATGGAGCTGTAGAGGGGAACCGAGCCCGGCGGGGCGATGACGTCCCACGCCAGCCCATGCGCGGCGAGCCGGTTTTGATAGTAAAAAAGCAGGTTCGTATCGCAGATGCCGAGGCCCCCTTCGCGGGGCTCGAGCACCGGTGCCGCGTGGTAGCCCGCGAACGCGCGCAGGGCGCGCTCCACGATGTCGCCGCCCGACAGCCTGCGCAGGGCCTCTCCCACCACGAGCCGCCCGGATCGTTCTTGCTCCAACAATTTGTCGCGCAACGCCGCCACGTCGCGCGCAAGCTCGTCGCGCGAGACCACGAGGTCGCGCTGCCGCAGCACGGTGAACAAATCGCTGCCGCGGGTCGAGCGCCGCAGCCTGTCGAAGCACGCTGCCGCCACCGCGTGGGTCGACATCACGACCGTCTCTTTAGCGAACGATCGACACACCTCTTCGCCGAGCTCGCGCGTGTATTGGGCGTCCCGCGACGGATCGATCACCACCTCGCCAGCGCGGTTCTTCACGTAGCTCGCGGGGTCCACGAGGCGCCCCCGACTGTCGAACGATTGGCCCAGTTGATCCACGACGTTCCCGAACGGATCCATGGGCTCACCGAAGCGGATCACCACCGAGCCGCTCATCGTGAACAGCTTGTTCATGAACGAGGTAAGCCGGCCGATGCGCGTCGATTCGTCGTCTTCGATGATGAAGCGCGCCTTGCCTGACTCGGACAAATAGTCGGCGATCAACGTCTCGGCCTCGAGCGTGATGAGGTAGTTGATGGTTGCGGGCACGAAGAACACGCGCCGCGGCTTGCCGGCCAACAGCGAGCGCGTGAACGCCTCGACCCCGGTGCCCATCAGGCCGAGCTTCAGGCGCCGCTCGACACCGCCCGAACGAACGCGCGTCCCCCCGGGGAAAAACAGCGAGTGGTAGCCCCCTTCGAGCAGCACGCACGAATAGGTCTTGAGCACGTCTTTGTAGAGCTCGTGGCGCAGCCGTCGATCGACCCGGTAGG
>CAYLJT010000068.1:0-16399 GCA_964383995.1 uncultured Polyangiaceae bacterium | reverse complement strand
TGGGAGAACGAGGAAAACGTTGGCCGAGCGAGGTGTCCTTGTCCGTCATTGGCTTTCACCTTATCAAGACCCTGCCCGCTGGCCTATCCCCTCTTTTTTCAAACTCTGGTAGTCTGCGTGCCCACGTGAGCGCCCCGCGAAAAACCCCGCAAAAATGGCCTCGTTGGCCTGTCCTCGTAGGGGCGGCGCTGGGCACGTTCATTTTTCTAACCCCCGCCTTCGCCGAGGACAAAGGGGCTCAAGAACGCCTCCTGCGCGAGGCGCAAGCCGCCGAGGCGGAGGCCGATCCCGCGCGGGCCGTGGCCCTCTACATCGACGCGGAGGGCGCGGCGCCATCGTCTCGCCGGGCGACCTTTGCACGCACGAGGAGGGCGTGGTTGGAGGCGCGCAGCGAGGACAACTACGGTCCTCTGCGCGAGCTCTCGCGCATGCTAAACCTCGCCCCCGGGGACCAAACACGCGAGGTTACCGACGCCTTCGAGGCAAGGCTACCTTCCTTTCCTCCGGGGCGCGTGCGGCGCGAAGGGCGCGCCCTCGTAGCCCACGCTTACCTCGAACGCTTTGACGATGCGCCTCGCGCTTTCGAGGCGTTTTCGGCCCTGTTGCGCGAGCCGGGTCTGGAGGAAGGCGAGCGTCAAATGGCCCTCTCGGGTCTATCGCGGGCGGCCGAGCGCTCGGGGCGCCCCGCCGAGGCGATTGGCATTTTGGAGGGCGCCGGCCTGCAAAGCAGGCCCGAAGGGGCGTTCTTGCGGGCCGCTTACTGGGGTAGTGTGGGGCGTCCTCTCGCCCTTGCCATCCTCGCCGCGTTCGTCGGACTGGGCCTCTCTTCCGTCCGGAAAGACCGCGTGTTGCCCGGACTGCGCGCCGCGCTCACCTGGGATAGGCTGCTGCTTTTGCTCCTGCTTACACTACCACCGGCGATCATGCTGACAAAATACGTGCACACCCACGTCATGGGCGTCGCGCTCGGTGGTGTCGGCCTAGCGGCAGGCATGGTGAGCCTGGTTGCGGCCTTTTTCGCGGCCCAAGCGAACGATCTCCCCGAGGTTGGATGGCAAGGTAAAAGGCGCATCACCTTACCGATCCTTGCCATTCTTGCCACTCTCTCCGCCGCGTTTCTTGCCATGGATGCGGGGGGCCTCTTTACAGAAATTCTGCTCGCACCCTCGGGGCACCGATGATCGCGAAACGCCCGGGACCGATGCCCGACGGCGGCGCAGGCACCCTGCTCGAAGCGTCCGTCGTCATCATCGCGGTGGTAGCCTCCATCGCGTCCGCTCTTGCCTTCCGGAGACCTCGGCGCACACCCCCCGGCACGCCCGCTGCCACACCCCCCGGCACGCCCGCTGCCACCCCCCCCGGCACGCCCGCCGCCACACCCCCCGGCACGCCCGCCGCGGCCGACGCCGCTGGCGAGCACGCGAGGGAAGGTCAGAACGCCGCTCCGCCGATGTCAGGTTCGCGGTAGAGCTCCCACAAAACCAGCCCCGCCATGGACAGGTCCGCGCCGGCCAGGTTTCCCGAGCTGGTCGCCAGGACGTCCGTGCGGTCCTCGAAGGGCGTCCACAAAAGCACCTCGTTTCCACGGGCGACGATGAGGCCTACGCCCGCTTGTACGAAGCGTACCGTCTTGATGGCGACGTCGCCGTCGGGCAGCACGTGGTGCTCGCCGTCGTGCTCCCAATGGGCCCCCCGCGGCCCGGCCCAGGTCAGCGCGGAGCCGTTTTGCGAGAACCAAACCGTATGCAGGTCTGGCTCCTCCGAGTGGAGAGTCAGGGGCCCGTCGCCCTCGCTCACCAGCAGCCCCGCCCCGTCGATCAAGGCCACCTTGCTGCCGTCGGGAGCCATTTCGCCGTTGGTCACCGACCCGCTCACCGGCCCGAGGACCTGCTTTTCCCAGGGCGAACGGAGGTCGAAGGAGACGACCTCCACGTGGTTCGAATAGACGACCCGCGTGCCCTGCTTCGCCGTCATGAAGCGCTCGATGTACGTGTCCGAGACAAGGAGGCGCGCCTCACCTTGCCATGGTAGGAGGCTGAGCGCTCGCCCGCCCGTGGGTCCGTCGTGCAAAACCACGAGGCCCTCGGCCGAGGCTTCCAGCCATTGCGGGCCTGAAAGATGGCCCCAGACCCGCTTCTCAAGGGTCTTGAGGTCCAGGTGGACGATGTCGTTGTTGACCACCGCAGCGAAGCTCTTGCCCCCGTTCAAGAAGCGGTAGTCGCTACCGTACACGCGTTCGATGCGGGCCACGTCGCGGCCGCGGCTCAAGACCCGACAGGCGCCGTCGTTCATGCTCACGAGCGCCACATAGCGACCGTCGGGGGAGACCTGAAAGCGACGCTGCGTGGGCAGATCGTCCGAATATCCCAGGTCGATGCGGGTGCCCGAGTCGAGCACCAGGGCGGGCTCCGAGGAGCCCGGGCGGAGGAGCGTGAGGCTGTCGCCGCGCAACCTGCGCGGCATGTGCATCATGCCTCAGGTGTAGCCAGGGCGGCTGAAGGTGAAGGTTGCGAGGCCGAGAGAAGCGGAGCCGAGGGCGGCGAGGAGCTCACGACGGTGCATTCGAGGTGAGACGGCCGCGGGGCCGAAATGTTTGGAAAAAAATCAGGGAGTTTGCTGGAGGGTCGACGTGCCCGGGATCAAATCGGCGCGCGCGCCGTCGATTTCGACGAAGATGGCTGTCGTGCCGGGGCCCGCCCCGTAAATCACGAAGGAGCGGTCTTCGAGGGCCGCGTCGACGCCAAGCACGCGATCGTCGCCGGACACCAGATTGACCTTGACGTCTTTGTCCATCGGCTGACCGTCGTCGTCGTAGGGCAACACGGCAATCGCCACGGCCACGCCGACAGGCACCGTGATGCCCTCATTGGACACCGACACCGAGATGGGCGGCGTGGTCCGCGGTGTCATGTCGAGGAAGCCGTAGCCGTCGGAACAGCCCACGGAAAAGCAGGCCGAGAGCACGAGGAGGCTTGTCGCAAGAAGGCTCTTGAGGCTCATGATCAGGGCTCCACGGTGATGGGGATGTCGATGGACAGGCCGAGAGCGCTCACTTGGAGCGACGTTTCGCCCGAGGAAATCGGCTCCAGCGTGGTCTCGTTGTCGCCGTAGGTGCCTGTTGCGCTGGCGATGGCGGGGTCGGCGACGGTGAATGTGTAGTTGGCGCCTCCGGCGAGCACGAGGCCCTCGGCATCGACGAGGTGGGCGCGCAGGCTCGTCGAGGCAAAGGATGCGAGCTTGATCGAGCCGATTTCGGCGCCGTTGCTGGTGGGAATCAGGGCGACGGGGGTCGACGCGCGCGTGTGCAGAAAGTCCACCACGACGCCGTTGGTCGCGCGGCCGAGCAGGGCCAAATACCCGGGTGAACGAACCAAAAGCTCGTTGCCCGAGCGCTCGACCATGGTGGGCGACGCGGGCACCACATTGACGCCGTAGGTTGTGCCATCCGGCCCTTCGGCGGCGTCCCCGTTGTAGTCCACGCCAAAGCGGCTGCCTACGGCCACCAGATAGGGAATGACCTGGAGCGAGTCCCACCCCGAATCATAGTCGTCATCGCACGCCGAGTCCCCCGGGAGCGTGCAGCGATAGCCAAAAGAGCCGTGGCTCAGCTCGCCTTGCGAGCCCATGGGCGTACAGCCCATGGTGACCAAACCGACGCTGAAGAGCGCCAACAAGCCAAGGTGTCGTTTCACGGTGCCTCCGAGGGGAGCGAAAGTGGATGATCGTCCCTCCGCAACGGCCGTACCAAGAGCGATCGCGCCCACCAGCGCGCAAATCGCCGCGCCCCTTCACGGCCCCCCTGTGAACCCAGCGCCACACATCACGACAGATGGATCACGCAAGCCCGTTTCGACGGCCCGTCGAGTCCCGGCATTCATCGTGTATGGACCGGGACAGGCGATGTTGTGCGGAGCCCCAACGCCGCGTAGCATTTTGCCGTCGGTCCACGGAGATCCTATGCGCAAACCCCGTTTTGCTCTCGCGATTCCCCTGCTTTTCGCGGCCTTGGGCTGTTCGGAGCAGGAGGGGGGCCTCACGCCCGTCGGTGGCGTCGAGGCCTCGCCGGTTCGCCGCGAGCGCTTCGTTCGTCGGCTTTACCTCGATCTGACGGGCGCCGAGCCCACGGCGGACGAGCTCGCCGAAGGCGCCGCAGCGCTGGAAAAACAGGACAACGCGAAGACGCGGGCGGCCCTCGCACAGGCCTTGATCGACCGCCCCGAGTTTGCTGCGCTCTACGTGGCTGAGCTCGAAAATAGGGTGTTTGCGGGGCTGACCACGGAGGGTATCTATGGGACGTATTGCCCCATTATCCAGCAGGCGGATCCCGCGTGCCTGGCGTGCGCACCCGAGCTCGATTGTTCGGGCTGCGATTGTCCCGCCCTCATGTCGTTGGCCGACGAGCGCGCTTCGCTGCTCGCGGCCGCCGCCGACCTTGCTGCCGGCAACGCCACCACGGCCGATATCGAGCGGCGTTTCGCGGGCACTCAGATTTACCGCATCAACAACGTGTCGGCCGACGCGCAGGCCAATGTGCTCTTCGAGGACTTCTTGGGTCGGCCCGCCGAGGCCGATGAGCTGGCCAATGCCGTGTTCATGACGAATGGCACCATCTACCCCGGCTCGCCGGCGGGGCTGCTCTTTCAGCGGACCGGCGAGACGTATGCCGATCTCGTCGACATCGTGTTCGACTCCGAGGTGTACCGAGATGCCGCCGTGGACGCGACGTTTCTGCGGTATTTGGGGCGAAACGCGACGACGACCGAGCGCAACGTGCTCGTGCGCGGCCTCGATCCCGAGGGCCCCGACGTGCGACCCATCATCGTGACCATTGTGTCCTCGAAGGAGTATTTCAGCCTATGAAGACGCACGTATGGCTGCTCTTGGGCCTTTCGCTTTCGCTCTTTGGTTGCGAGAAGAGCTACGGTTTCGACGAGCTTGCGGTCGGGGAGGTGGAACAGGCACGCACGCCCGTGGCGCTCGATAACAGGCAGTTTGTGCGAGCGGTCTATTCGGACCTCTTGCGGCGCTCGCCCGAGGTCTTCGACTTCGTGATCACCGACGCGACGGGGGCCGAGGTGCTGAGGTTCCCGGTCGACGAGGAGGCCAGTTTGGTCTCAGCCCTCGACGCCGTGGGCGACCCGGCTTCGTTGCGGGCCTCGATTCTCGCGGGCCTGTTGCGCTCCACCGAGGTCGACTTCCCCGAGAAGAAGGATGTGGAGGACCCCGAGGCCCTGATCGTTGATCAGTTTCGAGCCTATTTGGGCCGCGATCCGAACGCCTACGAGCTCCAAGCGTTCGCCGAAGCGTGGAAGACCGACCCCGCCGTGACACCCCGAACCATCGTCCGCGCCCTCGTGGGCTCGCGCGAGTACCAGAGCCGTTGAGGACACCATGAACGTCAGTCGTCGCAGCTTGCTGAAGACCGCGTCCGTCGCCCTCGCCGGGGCCGCCTTGGGGCCGCTGATTCGCGTGAAGAACGCGTTTGGTGGCTCGACCATGAAGGCCAAGCGGGTCGTTATCGTGGGTGTGGCCGGTGGTCTACGTCAGTCCGAGTCCCTCGGTATGGCGGAGGGCGCCACGATGCCCAGTATGTTCGGGGATGTGCCCTTGATTTCGGGGTTTGGCTCGGGACCCGCGGGGGACGTGCGTGTGGCGCCGGAGTACAGTCCCGCGCTGCCCCTGGTGTTGCCGCCGCCGCGCGCCGTGCCGCTCTATGCGGAAGGCGCGTTGATCACCAATCTGCGCTACGCCGAAGGCGCGCCTGGCCACCTGCAGGGGGCCGCTTGTCTGGCTTCGGGCTTCTACAACAACATCGACAATCGGGCCGACGCTAGGCTGCCCGTGCCGACGCTGTTCGAGCTCTATCGGCGTCAGTCGGGGGCCCCATCCACAGACGCCTTTTATGTCTCCGTGCTCTCGGGCTTCTTCCGCGCGTTGATCGCCAGTGGTCATCCCGAGTTCGGCGCGGCCTACGGTGCTTCCTGGATGTCGCCCGGCTCCGTGATGTCACCGATCGTGCCCATCGTGGCCAGTGGTCGCCGCGACCTGGCTCTCAAGGCCGGTGTCGTATTGCCCATCATCGAGGACGACCCCGCGGAGGCCGCCGCGGCCGCCAGGCTCTCTTCGGTGATCGACGGCTCGACGCCCGCCTACGGCGCCGACGGCTTGTTCCGCGCGAGCGTCGACGACAACCTGGCGATCGAGGCGCATTTGGCTGCGATTTACGGCGATCCGACGTACGCGGCCTTCTTTCCACCCGAGTTCGGGATTGGCCTGCTCAACACCGATGGCACGTTGGCGGCCACCGGGGACACGGTCACGACCTACCACGCCGAGCGTCTTTTGAGCCGCTTCAAGCCCAGTTTGATGATGGTCTCGCTCTTCGATGTGGACACCGCCCACACCGACTACAATGGCTATCTGCTCAACCAAGGCATAGCCGATCGCTGTGTCGCGCACCTCTGGGACTTCATCCAGTCCACCGATGGTTTGCGCGACGAAACGGCGCTCTTGGTGGTGCCCGAGCACGGTCGGCAGCTCAACTTCAACGGCAAGAACACCGACAGCTTGGGGCGCTCCGGGCTTGATCACGGGGGCGGCGACGACGGTGACCGGGACGTGTTCGTGCTCGCCCTGGGGCCGGACTTTGCCCCAGGGGTCTACACGCCTACGGGGGTCAGCCAAACGGGTCGCACGTCGGGTCGCTACGAGACGATTGATGTGGTTGCCACGGCCGCGGAGGTGCTTGGCGTGCGCGAGCTGATGGCGAGCACATTGGCCGCCGAGGGGGCAAGGCCGGGGCTCTTGATCGAGGATATTCTGCTATGAAGCTGCGATATTGGGCCGGCTTTTCGGCGATTTCGGCTGTGCTCATGGCCTCTTGCGCAGAGGACATCGATGCCGGCGGCGTGGCGCAGACCGCGGTCGAAGACGACGACCCTCTGGCCTTGACGGACGAGGTGGAGACTGGGAGTCTGAATGACCTGCACGCACGGATCATTCAACCGGGTTGTGCCGGGCAGCCGGGGCTCTGCCACTTTGGCCAATTCGAGCCCAACCTCTCGACCCCCGCGCTCACCTACTTGAACCTGGTCGCCAAACCGGGGTTGGAGCGCCGCAAGCAATACCGCATCACCCCTGGTGATCCTGCGAATAGCTTGCTCATCGACAAGCTGCGCAATCACGACGTGATCTCGCAAATGCCCCTCGGCGCGGCTCCGCTCGCTGAGGAGGATCTCGCGGCGATCGAAGCCTGGATCGCGGGCGGCGCGCTGCGCAGCCCGGGCGCCGAACCGGCGCCCATCCTCAACAACCCGCCTCTGCCGCCCGAAATTGCCGTGTTCGACGACACGGGTGCGCGCCTCGACAGCGTGGGGCCTGCGTTGGTGTCGGTGGGACAGACCATCACGCTGCGGCAGACGGTGGAGGACTTCGAGGTCGAAGATGCCAGTATGCCTCTCGCGGTGTTCCTCGCCTCGTTGGCCGATGGCAGGCAGCTCTTGTTCTCACCCGAGCTCGCCTCGGGCGGGGAGACCGCGGTGGCCGCCTACGACGCCAATGGGCCCGAGAGCAAAGGTGACTATCTGAACTGGGCCTTTGACTATGTGATCCCCGCCCAGCTCGACGTGCAAGACCCGGTGAGCTTCGCGCGCTCGCAGGTCGCCGCTCAGGGCCAAACACTGGCGCTGGTGGCGGCTTATATCGACGGGGATATCTCGAAGGGTAAGGGCTATTTGACCTACTCCATCCTCGCCAATGGGTTGGTGATCCAATGAAGTACATGCCTTTGGCGCTTGCGCTCCTGTTGGCCGCGGGCTGCGCGGACGACGCTACGCCCACGGTCCACGTGGTGAGCGCGTCGCCCACGTCGCTCATGCTGGGTCAGGACGACGCCAACGACCTTGCCATCGTGGTCGACTACACGGACGGCGACGGTGATCTCGGCGGGGGGGAAGCGCGGGTGCACGACTGCACCGCAAAGGACCTCGTGATCGTGCTGCCGCTGCCGCAAATCGCCTCGCAAGCGGCGGTCGAGGAGGGGGTGGCCATCGAAGGTCGCCTGAGCCTCGCCGTGGGGGATGTGGGGCCCGTGGCCGAGTCGGGAACATCCGCGTTTTGCTCCGCCCTCGGGGCGGCGAACGATGCATTTTGCGTGGTCCTCGTCGACGCCGCGGGCAACGAGAGTGAGGGCGACTGCACCGCCGCGATCACGCGGGTTCCATGACGCCTTTTTGCGCGCGATAGCGTCCGGGTATCGCGCAAAGCTCGTGTAACCTCGCCCTTCCATGGTCCGTGCACCCCTTCGAGCCGCGCTTTTTGCGCTGCCCCTCGCGTCGTGTCTTGCGTTCTCTGCGTCGGTTTTTGCGGCCGAACCCTGGTCCGACGCGGACCCGGCGAAGGAGCCCACGCGCCACGTCTTCGGTGACATCGGCATCCGCGCCGGGGCCGAGTACCGCGCCCAATGGATGACCGTCGATCCGATCGCGCTGTCGAGCGAGACCGGCCGCCGGATTAGCTGGCTCGAGCATCGCCTGCGCCTCGACGCCAAGGTCGACTTCGAAGAAAAGGCTCGTTTGGTCATGTCGTTCGACGTGCTCGACGGCGTTTTGTGGGGGGACAACGGCGCCATCGGCTCGGCGGCGACGCCCAACGCGGGCACCAACGTTGGTGCTCGCAACCCCAACGTCACGCGGCCCTGCGTCGCTTCGACCGGCGGCGATCTGCTGGATTTCGACGCCTACGCCTACACGCTGTGCGAGGCCGAGCCCTTCAAGGTGCGTCACCTCTACGGCGACGTGGTGTTGCCGATTGGCCTGCTTCGCATCGGGCGCCAGGCGGCCAACATCGGCACCGGCGTGCAAGCGGCTGACGGCGAGGGCCGCGCCAACCGCTTCGGCATCGCGCGCACCGGCAACGTGATTGACCGCATCGTCTTCGGGACGAAGCCGCTCGAAGCTTTCAAGCCCAAGGCCGAGCGCGACGTTTCCCCGAACAAAGGGCTCATCGTGGCCTTTGCGTACGACCGTTTGGTGACGGACGACCTGCACATCTTCGGCGACGACGTGCAACAGCTCGACGCGGCCGTGCGCTTTCTCGCGCCCAAGCACCCTTGGGGTCAAGACGCCCTCGTGGCTGCCTATTTCGTACACCGTTGGGACGCCGACAACGTCACGCGGGTCAACAGCCTAGGCACCCGCATGATGTCGCGATTTGGCTCGATTTACGCGGGTTTCGATGTGGCCGCGAACCTCGGATCGACGCGCGAAATTGCCGAGGCTTACCGGCTCATCACGAGCGATCCGCCGACCGATCAGACCGTCAAGCAGATAGGCAGCCGGGTCGCCCTGCGCTGGGACGCCATTCCGCGCGGCAATGACTGGGACAAGTCGTGGCTCTCGCTCTACATCGAGGGCGATTACGCCTCGGGCGATGAAGACCCCAACGTGCGCACGCCTCTCACGCAGTTCGTGTTTTCGGAGGACGCCAACGTAGGCCTGTTGATGTTCGAGCACGTGCTGGCTTTTCAGAGCGCTCGTGCGGCCGCCGCCGGGGTCGAGACGCTGCGGCGTTTGGGCGCGACGAGCTTCCCCGCCGAGGCCGTGAACACGCGCGGCTCGTTCACGAACGCCATCGCGATTTTTCCGCAGGTTGATGTGCGGCCCACGCCCGACCTCCTGCTGCGCGGCGGCGTGCTCGCGGCCTGGGGCGCCGAGCGTGTGGTCGATCCGGTGGCGTCGTTGCAGGCCCGCGACGGCCTCAGCATCGAGGACGATCTCGTCAACTTCGTGGGTGGCAAGCCCGCGCGCTTCTACGGCGTGGAGATCGATGGCCGGGTTCAATACCGGCTCTACGATCACTTCGTCGCGGACCTCGAGGGCGCCCTCTACTTCCCAGGTGACGCCATGAAAGACGCGGATGGCAACGCGGTACGAAGTGGGCTCGTGCAGGGCCGCGGCACCTTCTATTTTTAGGATCAACCCCATGCGTGTAGCCCCGTTCGTCATCGCAAATAGCCTTTTTTTCTCGGCGATTTTTGGCTGCGCGCACTACGACGCGCCGCCCGAGGCCACCATCGAAGGGGCGGTCGATGGTGCGCTCACCGATCCCACCGCGCCGCTCGTGCTCGCGTTCTCCGAGCCTGTGGTGCCGACCTCGCTGCGCGTCACGCTGGCCCGCGACGACGTCGACGCCGAGGGCAACCTCCCCGATGAGCGCAACCCTCCCGCGGAGCTCGATCGCTTCTTCGAACGGCTCGCGAGCGGCCTCGATGACTACGGCGTCTCCATGCTCACCGACAACGACACGCGCCTGCGCATCCAGCCGAGCGCTGCGCTCCCCGTGGGACCTCGCCTGGTGTTCTTGCTCGAAGAAGGCCTCTCCGATCGCGAGGGAAATGTCACGGGCACGCGGCGCTATTTGCGATTTGGCTACCGCTTCGATCTGGAGTGCAACGCGCCGACGATGATGCCCGCCGAGGCTACGTTCTTCATGCTCGTCGACGTCGAGAAGCCCCTCTCGACCCAAGTTCAGCTCCTCGCAAACTTCCGCGTCGACACCGAGACGGGCAAGCTCGTCGCGCAGTTCGCCAACGCCGATCGCAACAAAATGCTCCCGGGTTGCCCGCCTTGCGCGTCGACCGAGGTGTGTCGCACGCTGCCCGCGCCCGCCTGCGTGGCGCCCTCCGAGCGCGCCGGAACGGCCGACGAATACCCGGATTTCGTGCCCAACACGACGCCCCCCACGGGCTTCACGTTCACCGGTGAAGGCTGCGCCATCGATCAGCCCGATGGCTCGGTGGCCTTCAGCATCGCGCCCGTCGACGTGATCGTCCAAGAGCCCCCCGTCACGCTGCGCAACGCGCGCATGACCGCCGCGTTTTACAAGGACGATCAGGGCGTTTTGCGCTCCACGGGCACGCTCACCGCCGACGACGTGTTGCTCAACGGGACGTCGAGCGGGCGGGGCGAAGGTGGCCTGCTCGCGCGCTCCATCCCCGAGGACGAGATCCCGCCGGGAATCCCCGAGCCGCCGTGACCCGCGCGTTGCGCCTTTTGGCCTTCGCCCTTCCGTGGTGAGCTACGCGCCGTGCCTCTCCCCCACTTACCCCTCGTTTCGGCTCACGAGGCGGCCCTTGAAACCTGCGCTTATTGCCCCAAGCTCTGCCGCGCAGCCTGCCCGGTGTCGGCGGTGGAGCCCAAAGAAACGCTGATTCCATGGGGAAAGATGAGCACGGCGTTTTTCATGGCGCGGGGCGACGTGCCCCTCGACGCGGGCCACGCCGAGCCCGCTTGGGCGTGCACCGGGTGCTTGGGTTGCCGCGAGCTGTGCGATCACAAAAACCCCGTGGCCGCGACGTTGATGGATGCTCGCGCGGACCTGTTCGCGGAGGGGCTCTCGCCCGAAGGCGCGCGCCGCGCGGTGGCGCGGTTTGCCGAGCATGCGGATACCGTTTGTGCTCAAACGAAAACCATCGCCGCCGAGCTTCAGGCCAACGATCCTTCGGCGAAGGTGGCGGTGTTGGTCGGCTCGTCCTACGTGCGGCACGCGCCCGACGTGGTGCGCGACGCGCTTCTGGTCGTGCGCGCCCTGGTCGATGAGCCCGTGCGTTTGGTGACGCGTTGTTGTGGCCTTCCGCTGCTCCACGCCGGGGATCGCAAGGCGTTCATCGCGGCCGCGCGCATGTTCGCGGAGGAGCTCGGCGGAGCGGAGCGGGTGATCGGCGTCGACCCAGGGTGCACCCGCGCCGTCGCCGTCGACTACGCGTCCGTGGGCGTGAAGGTCCCGGCCGTCGAGCCCCTCGTGGCCGTGGCCGCGAGCGCGATGGAGCGTCTCTCTCCTACGCCAGGCGCCGTCGCCAAGGGGCCGGCTCGCTACCACGACCCCTGCCAGTTGGGTCGTGGTCTCGGTCTCTACCAAGAGCCCCGGGATCTCTTGGAGCGTGTTCTCGGTCGCGCGCCGGACGAGCTGCCCCGAAGCCGCGAGCGAGCCGTTTGCAGCGGCGGCGGCGGTCTTTTGCCTGTCACGCGGCCCGAAAATTCGCGGGCCATCGCCGACGGCGTGCTCGCCGAGCACCGCGAGGCGGGGGGCGGCACGCTCATCACCGCGTGTGGATCGAGCCTCCGTCGCTTCCGTTCTCGCGGGGAAAACGCTGTGGATCTGGTGAGCATCCTGGCCCGCGCGCTGCGTCCGGCGCCCCGATCGCGGCCGTGAGCGCGTTGTCCGAGGGCACCCCTTCGGGGGCGGCGGAGAAAGTTGCGGCTCAAACAAAAGCTCACCCGCGCACCGTCGCTTCGCGCCTCTTGGCGAGCTTCACGGTGGTGCTCTTGGCCTTCGCGGTGACCCTCGGTTGGAGCTTCTTGGCCCTGCGCGAAGGGGCCCGCGACGCCGAGCTCTTGCGCTCGGGCTACGCGCCGTTGCTGCTGCGTATCGGCGAGGTGTTGGCGGAGCAAAACGTCTTCGGCGCCCAGCTCAACCACATCACCGCCGCGAAGAACCCCGCCGACGTGCGCGACTGGCTCGAGACCGCGCGGCGCACGCGGCCGCGGATTTTTGCGCAAGTGCGCGAGGCCGCGGAGCGCGGGCTCGGCGGCGACGTCGACGCGGAGGTCGTCGATTTCCGCGCCTCGGTGGTGAGCGAGGTGTCTGCGATCGAGCGCTACTTGTCCGAGGATCCCGAGCGCTTCGCGCAGCTCTACCAGGCCCTCTCGGTGGGCGATCGCGCCGCGGCCGAACGGGCCCAAGGCGAGCTCGTGAAGCGCGAGGCCGAGGGCGCAGCCCGCTTGCGGGCCGTCAAGGCGCGCGTCGAGGAGGCCATGGCTCGCCTCACGAAGGAGGCGAATCAAAGGGAGTCGCGCGCGATTCAACTGCTCGTTGGCCTCGCTTTGCTCACCTTGTTGGTGGGCGCGCTCACGACCATCTACGCGAGGCGCGTGCTCGCGCCGCTCACGGCGGTGACCGAGCGCGCGAAGGCCGTGGCCCTCGGCGACCTGACGCCGCGCGAGGTGGTGCCGACCAACGATGAAATCGGCGAGCTCGCGACCACGTTCGAGGGCATGGTCGAGGCGATTCAGCGCGCGCGCTCCGAGCTCGTGCAGGCCGAGCGGCTCGCCACCATCGGCAAGATGGCCGCACATATCACGCACGAAATACGCAACCCCTTGTCGAGCATCGGGCTCAACGTCGAGCTCTTGGAGGAGGAGCTGGTCGACGCCAAGAGCCCCGAGGCCTCGCAGCTCTTGTCAGCGGTGAAGGCGGAGGTCGAGCGACTCTCGCGCATTTCGGAGCAATACCTCTCGGTCTCGCGGCGGCCGAAACCGAGCCTCGTGCCCGATCGCGTCGAGGACGTCGTGCGCGAGCTGGTCGCGTTCATCGAGCCCGAGCTCGGCCGCGCCAACGTTTTGTGTGAGGTGGCGATCGAGGGCGATTTGCCGGACGTTTTGCTCGACGAATCGCAGATGCGGCAGGCGCTGTTGAACCTGATCCGCAACGCACGCGAGGCGATGCCAAAGGGCGGCACGGTCACCATCGGCGTGTCGAGCGCGGTGGGCGGCGGCGTCGATGTCTCGGTCGCCGACACCGGGAGCGGTGTGCCCGAAGAGGTGCGCGCTGCGATCTTCGACCCGTTCTTTACCACCAAAGCGCGCGGCACCGGCCTCGGCCTCGCAGTGACGCGCGAGATCGTCCAACGCCACGGAGGCGTCATCGTGTGCGAGACGCCCGAGGGTGGCGGCACGCGTTTTCGCATCCACTTGCCCGACGCCAAGACCCTCTTCGACGACGAAAAATCCCCCGAAACAACCGAGATTTTGTGAGATTTTGCGTCAGGGCCAGGCGATGTACTGGAGCAAGAAGGCCACGCCGAAGAAGCCCACGATCGCGAAGGCGATGGCCGCCAAAATGAGCGGCCAAGGGCTCTGCCTTCGCTGCGGCAGGTCGGGCCGTGCGGCGATCATCGAGGCCCGCGCCAGGGAGCCCGTCGAGAGCTGAGCGCCGATCTGCGGTGGTTGTTGTTGGCGGTTATTGCCTTGGTAGAGCTGCGTGCGATCTTGCGAGCCGGTTTGAAGCTCGCGGGGCGCGGGCGCCTGGGTGTCGATGCGCGCGGTTCCGCCGTGCACGCGGCTCGAAGGCGCGCCGTAACCCATCGAGGGCGGTCCGTGGGGCTGCATGCCCTGCTGCGGGTGTTGCTGAAGTTGCTGTTGCTGCGCGAGCTGAGCCACCGAGTACATGCCCGAGTCATCGCGGCGGGGCGGCAGGCCCTCGTGCATCGAGGGTGACGGCGAGGAAGACGGCGGCTGCACGAGCTGCATCGGCGTTGTTTTGTTGAGCCGATGGGAGCCCGCGGGGCGCGAACCGGACCACTCCTCGCGCACCCGCGGATCGGAGCTGAGCTCGCCCGAGCCGATGCGCGAGAGGGGCATGGCGAGGGTGGCCGCATCGCCGTCGCTGGTGCTCTCCGTGAGGATCGGAACGGTCGATGTTCGCCTGCGAATCACGGGCTCGTCGACGCTCACCGGATCGCTCAGCACGGGCACCACAGGCATGGGTCGGCCGCTCGAATCGCTGACGCGCGACAGGGGCACTTCCCCCGAGCGCGCCATGGGCACCTCGCCCGAGCGAGACATGGGCACTTCCCCCGAGCGCGCCATGACATCGGACGAATAGGGCTGCATCACCGACGTGCCATGCATCGACGGGTGAGGGCGGCTCGACGAGACCGGCGTGGGTCGCAAGTCGCGCCAGGCCGCGAGGGCCTCAATCGCGCTTTGAAAACGCCGATTGGGATCCCGCGCGAGGCCCTGGGAAATGAACGCTTCGAGCCTCGGGTCCACGGGCTCGCCCATGGCTTCGCGAAGCGAGCGCGGCTCGGATTTGTTCTTGAGCTCGACGAGGGCCAGGATGTTCTTGGCGATGTAGGGAAGCTGGGCCGAGAGCGACTGGTAGATCATCGTCGTGGCCGCGTAGATGTCCGCCCGATGGTCCACCGTCTTGGCTTTGCCGATCTGCTCGGGGGGCATAAACGAGAAGGTCCCCAGGCTCTGACCCATCTCGGTCAGCGTCTCACCCCCCATCTCTTTGGGAAGCTTGGAGATCCCAAAGTCGAGGATCTTGACCCGAATGGTGCCGTCGGGGCGCTTCTCCAAAAACACGTTCGAGGGCTTCAAATCCCGGTGAACGATGCCCGCACGATGGGCGTCGGCGAGCCCGACCCAGGTCTGCTCGATGATGTAAAACAGCTCTTCGAAGGGGATAGGGCCTGTGCGTTTGAGGCGGTCGATCAGGGACTCGCCTTCGAGCAGCTCGAAAACGAGCACGATGCCATGTTCGGGATCGTCTTCGACATCGAGGATCTCGGTGACGTGGTCGCTGTTGATCGAGCCAGCCGCCCGCGCTTCGCGTCGAAACCGCGCGATTGCCGAGGCTTTTTGCTTCGCCTCCGCGCGCAGGAGCTTCACCGCCACCGGTCGACCGGTGCGGATGTTCTCCGCCGCGAACACCTCGCCCATGCCCCCACGCCCCAAAGGGCGTGAGACACGGTACCGGTTCGCAACGACGGTGCCCGGGTCGATTTCCAATGCGCCTCGCTAGACTGCATTAAACCACGGCCCGCAAGGACAGCGGAAATACCCTGCGCTGTGCGGGCGTGGGGGCGCCTCGTTGGGCCCCGAGCAAAATTAGAATGAAATGGTAGCGCGCGCTGCGGCAGCTTCCGGGGTCGCGGCGACGGACCAGGAAATCGAGCCCTCTTTAGGGGGTTCGACGGGTACTTCGTCGCGCGTCAAAAATAGAATGGCCGTTGTTGCAGCGGAAGCGACCGTGGCACCGAGAAAGATGTCGGCCAAGAGATTGGCCTGGGCAACGTCGTCGCGCCGACCTTCCAGCTCGGCCTGCGGGAGCGTCCCATTGACGCTGTCGTAGTCGTCCCGCTCGCTCTTCGCCGAGAGCATGAAGATCGTCGTGGGCACGGCCAGCGCCACCGTGAGCCCACCGACCACATAGACCGAGACGGGCACGGGGCGCTCCATGGCCGGCGGCGGGGGCGGGGGGGCTTCGTCGCCCACGGGCTTGCCCGTGTCGAACTCGAACATGTGCTTGTAGGTGCCGCCGTTTGCGGCGTCGAGGCGCCACACGATGTCGGGGGCCCCATCGGAGCTTGCCGTGATCACGTGCTGACCGGGGCGAATTCCGATGGTGCGCTCGGCCCCGGAGGCCACGTATTGGTTGGTGATCGGAAACCCGGTGGCCGGTGTGCGCACGTCGGTGATGCGCACATTCGAACGGTCCGAGCTGAAGGTCAGCCAGGCTGATGCGGTCTTGAGCCCTTTCAGGTCTTGCTCGGCCTGGGCTACCTCCGCGGCGGGGGTCTTGTCGTCCTTCAGCGAGAGCCACTTTTCGAGGTGGG
>CAYLJT010000067.1:0-16416 GCA_964383995.1 uncultured Polyangiaceae bacterium | reverse complement strand
AGTTGGTTCCTGGCCGCCATTGACGCCAGGAAAGGCCAGTATCTTGCTTCGCTCCAACGGCGTCTGGATGGGTTGGCTTGGTCTCTCGCCGAGCGACAGCATCGGCAATCAATACGACTCCTTCGGCTACGCGGTGGGGATCTCGGGGGACATCGCGATGGTCACCTCGGAATTGCTGTCGAAGGTCTACGTCTACAAGCACATCGGGAATCTCTGGAGCGAAGTGCAGAAGTTCCAACCCTCGGATTGGGTCCCCGGGACCTATCCGAACTTCGGCAAGTCCATCCGCATCGACGGGAACACGGTGATCGTCGGTGCGCCTCAAGAGGCAACTCCCGGCTCCTCCGCAGGCGCCGCCTATGTCTTCGTAAAGAACAACAACGGCGTTTGGGTCGAGCAGGCGAAGCTCAAAGCGCTCGATGCCGAAGCTAACGATTGGTTTGGGTGGTCCGTGTCTCTCTCGGGCGATACCGCGATCGTAGGTTCCTTCCACGATGAAGACGCGGGTGCTTACGCAGGATCCGCGTACATCTTCAAGCGGACCAACGGAGTTTGGGCGCAGCAGCAAAAGCTCTATGCGAGCGACGCGATGCCCTGGCGGATGTTCGGGTACGCGGTCAGCATTTCAGGCAACACGGCCGTGGTCAGCGCGCCGGATTCGGGTCCGAGCAACAACCTTCTGGGCGCGGCCTACGTCTTCGTGGAGAGTGGGGGAATCTGGACGGAACAAGCAAAGCTCGTCGCGAACAACGGAGGTGTCAGTGACTACTTTGGAGAATCTCTCGCCATCGCCGGAAACACGCTCGTCGTCGGAACAAGCCACAGCGGTCCCGCCGGCGCGATCTACATGTTCTCTCGGACCGGCGGCGTATGGACAGAAGACCAGAAGCTCTTCCCCGCCGATCCAAATATGGGGGACGGCTTCGGCAGGGCCGTCGCTATCTCCGGCGCGACCACGGTGGTCGGGGCGTGGCTCGGTCTCGGATCTCAGGCGGAGTCCGGTACAGTCTACATCTACCAACATCCCGGGGCCGCCGGCACGGCCTGCGCCAGCGACGGCGATTGCGCTCAGCATGCCTGTGTAGACGGTGTGTGTTGCGGGACGGTCTGCGGGGGTGGCAGCCCGAACGATTGTCTGGCGTGCAGCATCGCGAACGGAGCCATGGTAGACGGCACCTGCGCGCCGCTCGCTGGCGTCCCTTGCGATGACGGCAACGCCTGCACGCAGAACGACATCTGCGTCGCGGGGGTGTGCTTGGGCAGCAGTGCGGTCGCCTGTCCTTCAGCGACCGAGTGCGCGCAAGCCGGAGTCTGCGACATGCAGAGTGGCAGTTGCACACAAGCTCCGAAGGCCGATGGTACACCTTGTCTTGGCGGAGCGTGCCAAGGCGGCCTGTGCGTACCTGATCCCGCCACGTCGAGCGCCACGTCCAGCTCGGCCTCGACGTCTAGCTCTACCACCAGCTCCGCGTCGAGCGGTGCGGGCGGGGCTGGCGGAGCCGGCGCGACCACGGGTGGCGGCATGGGCGGGAACGGCGGAGCCGGCGGCGTGGGCGGGAACGGCGGAGCTGGCGGCGTGGGCGGGAACGGCGGAGCTGGCGGCGTGGAGGGTGGAGGCGGAGCCGGCGGACACGGAGGCGGTCAAGGGCTCGGTGGCAGTGGGCAGGTCGGGAGTGGCGGCGGAGTCGGCGGCAGTGGCGGAAACGGCGGCAGCGGCGGAAACGGCGGCGGTGTCGGTGGTAGCGGGGCGGGTGGCAGTGGCGGCGTCGGTGGCGCTGGAGATCAGTCAGTCACTGCTACAGCGTCGGGCAGCGGCGGTGGTAGCACTGCGAGCACCACCAACAGCACGGGAGTCGGAGGCTCCAACGGCGCTACGAGCAGCACGGGAGCTGGCAGCAATCTAGTTCCCGGCGGAATGGGGTGCTCCTATGGCGGAGGAAGCTCGAAGCGGGATGAATCGTCCAACGATGCGGCGCTGACGGCATTCCTCGCCGCCGCTTTCACTCTCCGCCGCCGGCGCCCCGCGGCCTCGAGGTGACCGTCGGCGACGGTCCGATACCACCGCTCCCGTATCTTATGCCGTCGCCCCCGAGCGCCCCGCATGTCTTGGGTTGACGTCGGCGGCCGCGCTCGAAGCAATACGATCGTCGCCTGTCGGACAAGAAGCTAGATGGGGAGAGCGGACGTTCAACCGGTTACCGCTCTCGTCGAGCCTAGTCCAGTCCACTCAGGGCTCAACGATCTCCGCCTTGAGGCTGTCGATGAAGCCAAGCACATCCCGGCGCTCGGCAGCGGGAACCTGGAAATGGTCCAGGGTGGCGTTTAGATGCCCGAGGAAATTGCTCCAGTCGGCGTCGTTGATACGCATGCCCCGGTGGCTGACCTTCATGTCGCGGCCGGTGTAATACATGGGGCCCCCCGCCGCGTTGGCGAGGAAGTTGATCAGGAGCTGTTTTTCACGCTCGATACCGTCATCGCCGCGGTGCGCCCAGAAGCGGCCCAGACGTTCGTCGCCACGCAGCCGGGGGAGCAAATTGTTGCACACGGCTGCGATAGCATCGTAGCCGCCGAGCCGTTCGTACAGGGACTTCGATTCCGACATATGTAAACCTCCACGCCAAGATGGCTGATGCCGCGCCGCATGGGAGCAGCAGCTCGGGGCGCGGTCAAGGGGCAGATCGGGGCTGGGCTGGGAGGATTTGCCGCGACCCGCCAGCGCCACCTCGGTCAGCGCACAAGCAAAATGGCAAGGTGCAGACGTGGGGACCCATTGGCCGGTGCTTGTTCCGTTGGATTCAAGACCATCGAAACGCCGTCACCCCGTTGCGTTACCCTCCTTGGTACCTCCTTGCTTGCAGCTCTGACGGGAAGCTTCGGGGCCGGCGCGGTCCGCCTGATCCCCCTGGTACCGCTACCGCCCTGTCCGCTCGGGCCGCTACGGCGGGCAACGTGACCGCCGTTGTGCTCGACCCCTGATCGTCGCGCTACGTCGGCCCGGAGGGCGCCGCGCACCAGAGGCGGCGGCTCGTGCAGAGCTCGCACCGAGTGCCTAAATGATACAGCGCGCGCCGGCGGCACCGCGCCCGTCGGCGTTCCAGTCATCGTTCCTCGACATGGACGGTTTCCATCACGCTACGCGAGACACCTCAGCGCCGGACCCCGCGATTCCATGCGATGAAGACACGACCTTCGGGGTTGTCGGCGACGAGGATATCCGTCCATCCGTCGCCATCAATGTCACCTGTCGCGACGTCGCTGAAGGCCACGTCCGCAAAGAGGTTGGCGGTGAGATGGTATCCTCCTTCGCCATTTCCGTAGGCGATATCCAGATAGCCCGATCGACCCGCACGGGCCCAGGAAGTCGTGACAAGGTCGGCGCGTGAGTCGCGATCGAAGTCGGCTGTCGCCAGCTGACCTCCCGCGACCGAGCGGACAATCGGGGCGTCGAAGGTACAGTCTCCGCGCCCTCGAAGCGTGAGGACGTTCAACGCGACATCCTGACCAAACAAATCTCGCGGAACGGCGGCGGCGACGAGGTCGACAACGCGGTCACCGTCGAGCTCCGTGTCCATCATTTCGAGGATGCTGTAGTCTTCGACGGGTACGCTCGAGCGAGCGATGCCGTCGGCGTTCGTCCAGCGAAATATCTGCAGATCGTGGATGTTCACGATCACGAGTTCGTCGTGTCCATCGCCGTCGCAATCGAAGACCGCCCCCGTCGCACCATTGACGGAGCCTTCGCTCAGGTCCGCGGAGGCGACGGAGAATTTCCCCGTTCCGTCGCCCAAGAGAAAGTGAACGGTCCCAACGCCGTAGCCGGCAACGAGGGGCAGGTCCAAGTGTCCGTCAGCGTCGAAGTCGCCCGCGCGAAAAGGCCCGCCCTGCATGAGCCCGCCCACGATGGGGACGGCGGCGCCGGCTTCTAGCGAGCTACCGCCTCTGCCGAGCAGGAGCGAGTTGCCTTCATCCCCGGCGACGAAGACGTCGGCGTGACCATCCTCGTCGAAGTCCGCGACGACGGGATATCTCGGGTGTACGCCAAGCGGAGTACTCGACGGAGAAGCCCAGTCCGGAGCATGCCAGACACTGAGCCGTCCGAGCTTCGACCCGGGCGTCTCGGCTTCGACCACGAGTGCCTCCTTGGCGCCTTCGCCATCGAGGTCGTATAGCGCGACGCCGTTTGGATAGATGACCTCGTCATCGATCTCTTGAAGCTCGAAACGGGGTAGCGGCGGCACCGCGTCCTCGTCGCCGCAGCCGAGCCCGACGAGGCCAGCGCTCACGATCAAGGCGCACGCTGCAAGAGGGGAAGAGCGCAGGTACCTCATCGGCGCAGGCTAACACGACTCGCCCGTGGGGCGAGGAAGTCCAACACACGTACGCCCGGCGAAGCGTGCTCGGGACGTGGGCTCTCACCGGCGACACATCGGGAGCCCGAGGCTCACCAGGAGCCACACGAGGGGCACCACCGCTACGCGCCCACCGACCACGCACCCGCCTCGCCCACCTCAAGGAGCCACGCTAACCTACGTGCGCCCGCCGGGGAGACCTTCGAGCTTTGCGTTGAGGTTCCGCGAAGTCGATCGCGATAACCACGAGCCCTTCAATTTTGCCTCGCGATGCGGCAACCAGCTCCGCCGCCTGCGCCTTCAGGTGTTCGATCACTTCGCTGAACTGTAGATCCTCCCCCGCCCTCTTCCACCCCCTTGGTCGCGGCGCCGCGTTGGCTACCAGCAGCACACCACACCGCGCCGACGCGTCCTTCATGTATTGACCAAGCAGTTGCTCGGACAGAGCCAGCTCCAGCTCCTCCAACGTGCAGGCTCCGGCGATCTTGACTTCGATGCTCACCGGACCGCACCCATTGGCCCAAACGCGCAGATCTGGCTTGGTGCCATCGGCAAGCTCGTCTTCCCGCGTGACTTGATAGCGACCCTTTGAGCGCCTTTCGAGTAGCCCTCTAAATAGAATTTGGAATTCTCGTTCCTGTTGCTCCTTGTCGAAGTACGCGCGCCGAGGACTATCGTCTCCGCGTTCGATGTGATCCCGAATGTCGGCGAGCGCATCCAGCGCGACCTGAAACAGCTCCGCCGAGGTGTGCGGAATAATCACGTGGTGTTCGAGCAAGCTGGCAAGCTCTTCAGGCGCCCATTGCCTTCGAGCGTTGCGAACGGCGCAATCGTCAGCATACCTTCGAAATAGGTCTCCCCGAGTCGGGTCACGCCAGGACCCCGCAGCGATCCCATCAAGACCACGAATGGCTTCGACGGCACCTGTTTCGACCAAGGCATTCACGACCGCTGCACGGTGTTGCTGGGCGTCAAATCGAGGCGAATGGAAGTCTTCGACGTCATCGTCGGGGTGGACGTATCGCATGAGCACATCGAGGAGGTCGAGCAAGTCCTCGACGGTGGAGTGGAGCTCTTGAAGCACAGCATCTTTCCGCGACGGGATGCACGCGTATAAGTGCCCTTGAGCGGCAGCCGCGTCTAGTTGTCCGAGCATCTCGCGCAGCCCCGTGATCGCCAAGGAGGGGTCCAACCCAAACCAAGTTCTCCACCAGAGGGCGAACCGCGCAGAGTTCCCGACGTTCTCATTCACCCGTGCAGGGCAAAGCTCGAGCAATTTCTCCCGCGTCGACGGCATGCCTGCCAGTGCATCTAGGGCGCAGTCGAGCAGTTCTTCGTCGGCGGGATCTCCGTCGGTGAGCAGCTCGCACACCAGCCCCGCGCAGTGCTCGCGCACGGGCGTCGAGCTGCCTGCAACTTTGCGGAGGATCCGGCTCCGCCCGAGTAACCGCCAGTCGGACCGTATCGCAGGTTCCAGCACCTCGCGTAGAATCCCCCCCGAGCGCTGGGCGTATGGACCCAACCACTTGGGAAATTCGTCTGTTTGCAGGATTGCGTAACCGATCGCGCTTCTTTGCAACGCCGCGCTTTCGCCCAAAGGATCAAGCCCTTCCCCGATATCGATGTTGAGCCCGCAAATCGCCATCTGAACCACTAGGTCGTTGCTGGTCTGCTCAGCGTTCGGTGCCGGAGCAAATCGCCACAGCCGACGCAGGCCGGCTTGAGCGGCGTCCGCCACTTCCACGTCGTATTTTTCTGCAACGTCTACTCGCGACCAGCCGACGCGACTGGAACGCTGACAGCCAATCACATAGAGATGTATGAGCTCCTCCAGCGCTTTCCCTTGGCGAAGACTGTCGACCGTTTCCCGAAGGCGTTCGTGGTTTCGACGGTGTTCCCGCAGCTCGCTCCATTGCATCCGACGAAAGCTCCAAGCGATCGAGTAGGGGTCGTGCCCATCGAATCCGAGTGGTTTCCACAGCCGGTCCCAGTGCTTCTCCAGCTCTGGACGCGCGCGAGCGACCCGCTCCAGACGTGCGCGGTCATTCAAGTCCCGGGGGTTCAGTGCGAGCGTCATCTCATCGAAGGCAAGCAAACGCTGCCGAGCTTCCGCTTGGCCCGTCGCGTCTTTTTCAAGCCAGTCCGCGTCTGCACGCGTCCGAACAAGAACCCCGTGCGGCCATGGCGACGACCACGACTTCGCCCCTTTGCGAACTCTCTGAGTCTGTTGAACCGCATGCCAGAATAGGGCCCGTCGTACCGTTGGCATCGCTTCCATCTGGTGTTCAAGCTCGATGGCCTGGAACGATGACCGCGGCTTCGAGGCCTTCAGAAGCCGCGCGAATACGGCCAGATTTGGGGGGTTCCCTTCCCCTTGGCTTGACAATACGTGGTTCAATAGCTCGACGACGAGAGGGGTCCATTCCAGATGGTCACCGACGGTTTCCCGCTTCGTGAGCTCCAGGTTCTTGAAGAGTTGCAGCAGCTTGTCGAGGAGCTCTCTTCGCAACTCTCCCGGGCATGCGGTCGCCACCGACTGAAATTGCCGGTGGAGGCCATCGACGTATCGAGGATGCGGCAGGGTCGCTTTCAATACGGCGACAACATCGTCGAGAGACAAGACCCCCGGGAAAAAATGTGCTAGAAGCGATCGTGCCACTTCGCGCTCGGTGACAAAATCGAGCAGCATTCTCTTTGTTACACGCCGCTTCTGCTTCATGGATGCAATCTCGGCCACTGCGCGGAGCGCACACACCCGCAGGAAGCTCGGAATGCCGACTTCTATAGCTACCGCTTCCGCGGTGTCGGCCAGCGCAACCAACTTCCGCGCTGTCGCCATCTCGAGCAACGCTTCGCGCAATTCGACAGGTTGGCCGGGCTGAAGAAGCTCGCGTGCGAGCGGTACGATGTCATCGCAACCGAAACGCCGCAGCCCCGCCCTATCGAAGTGGTGGAACGTTCGCCGCCTTCCTACAAAGCGGTTTGCGTAGCTTCGCAGCAGATCTAGTCGGATATCTGGCGGCAGCTGGCCAGGATCACCGAGATCCATGAGATGTTCTGGAGCCACGCGAACGGCGTGCTCTCGTACCTCGTTGTCGGAAAGGGCCAGCCAGGCCACGATGGGCTCGAGCCCCGGGCGAATGACCTCTCGACCCTCAACGTTTGCGAACAAAACTTGGCGAAGCTCCCGTCGTGGTAGCCCGTTTTGCCTCAACCTCCGGAGGCACGCGGCAGCGAGGTATTCGCGAATCGCTCTATGGTGAAATCGAACGCGCCCAAACGTGGCGGGATCGAACAGCGGTCGTTCCAGCAGTTGAGGGAGATTGCCGGCCTTCCAGTTGTGAAGGGCGCCCTCGCTCGGCAGCACGTTGTCCCCCGCGTGGCTTGTGCCTGGGAGGGAAATGGCTTCGCGCTGAGTGAGCGTGCAGCCAAGGGCGAGCTCCTCTACCGCCTCGCGACATTCCCTCTTAGATGGGGCTGACGGAAAAAGCCTGGGGTCCTTTCGCTCGGAAATCTTCTCGTCGATGGCCTCCTCCATCATCGCTCGAAGCGAGTCGAAGGACTTCTTCCGATTCCAGGAGGCGGCGAGCCACTCGACATCGAGCGGTCTCCCAGCGAGCGCCCAAAGATCTGCTTTTTGGATAGCGGCGAGAAATGCGTCGGCATCAGCGACACAAAGTCGTTGCGCCGCGAACTCGCGGACCTGTGGACGACTCAGCGGCGCCAGGCGGAGAACGGGAACCTTGAACCGCGCGTCCGTGACGACGTCCGGCATTTCGGGCCGCTCAGAATCAGAACTTGGTTCAGAAATCAACTGCGGCGCCAACCTCTCAAGGTACTCACGATCCTCTTCACGCCAATCGGTATGCCGACTGGAGACGATCACGTGGCTTCTCGAAAGCGCCGAATCGAGGTCGCGCGCCAGCTTGCGGATTGCCCGGTCGAGGGACTCGGAGTGGAGCTTCGCCTCATCGACGGAATCGAGGAAGAACCAACCCGGCGCGTCACTGCGGCGCCAGTCATTGAGGAGGTTGGTGCCTTCGTCCAGCGCAAGATCCAAACCGTCCTTTGCCACGCCCTCGACGGGAAGGAAGAATGCCGCGTGGCCTTCCGCCCGGAGCCGCTCAGCTTGGGCGCGAAGCTCGCGAGTCTTTCCGCTCCCTGCCTCCCCGAGCACCACGAGACATGGAAAGGCGAGAGCGCGATGCCAGGTAAGGACGCGCTCTGAATGGTAACCAAAGGCCATCGCGACGCTCGCTTCATGCGAGCTAGCCACGGGGAGAAGGACGCGGTTGAGGTCAATCCAGGGCAACATTGCGGAGGCCACCGCGACCTACCCCAGCCATAGAGTCAGGCGCGCGGCATCTGCATTTACCACGGAACGCGCCACGCGTGCCACTTGTACTTGCGACGCGCCTCCCCTGTGCGGGCCGGCGTGGTCCGACGACCTCACCGGCCGTCGCTACGGTGTCGTTGGCGATCTCCACCAAATCAACCGGTAGCTGGGAATTGCCTCCGATCGGCGTGCGTTTGCCGTGGTTACCCCGAGGAAGCCAATGATCGAATACGATGCGTTCAAAGAAGCCGCCGCTGCCCTCACCCTCTACGCCTGCGCCGTCCCTCCGGAGCAAGGTCTCGCGCTAGTACAACGACAGCTCGATGACGGCTCGTGGCGGCAGGATGCGGGGACCTGGTTCTGGCACGCACGCTCCGTGTGCTTTTGCGTTTCCCAGGGGCGCTCCCCCCAGCTGAGCGCGCTGCAGGCCGAGCTCGCCCGGCAGCTCGTCGAAATGCCCATCGGTGCTGAAGCCTATGCCGTGCTGCCCAACCTCTTCGACCTGAACAGCTTTGATCCGGGGGCGCCTGAGCTGGTCGTATTACGAGACTGGCTGGTAGAGCGCGCGGGGCCGGGCGAAGCTTCGCTCGTTGCCGACGTCCTGACGCAGGGCCTCAGAAAAACAGCGGACGAAGGCGCATCGCTGGCGCGGGCGTTCTTGCTGCCCCTTACAGAGTGGCTCCTTCGGAACGGGGCGGCCGAACTTCGCTCCAAGCGTCGCGTAGAACTTGTTATGTGGATGGCCATCGCCTGCCACAAGGCAGGGGCGGAGCCCGCGATGACGCTCGCCGCGCTGCGCTATCTTTCTGTCAACGAGGGCGGGATGCCCTGGAGCCGCATCTCTGGGTCCTACGACTATTTCCGCCTACCCCTCCTTGGCGCCATCGAAGCCGCACTGACCTTCCCTTCGGGAGGTGCCGCCTACGGTCGCGCGTTGGCGCGCGCCGCCGGCACGCAGGAAGGGCGCTGGCTCGTTCAGCAATTTCTTCAGGGAGAGCCGGATCTGCTACGGTTTGGCAGGGTGCGCGACGCCTTTGTGCGCGGCTTGTTCCAAGGTCAGATTGAGCAACCCAGAAGCAACCTCATCTCCCCCGTGTGGTCAGCCGCGCTCAGGGGCCCCTGTCCGGCTGATGACCTAGCCGCGTTCGCGACTACGGACAGCCTGGAGACCGCTCTTCAAGCGCTGAGGTTCTTGAGCCCAGTGGATCCGCAGAGTCGGCACAACCCCGATACTTCCGAGCAGCGCCGCTGGGGCCGTCGTCTTGCCACAGAAGCAATCCGCATCTGGGGCCTCGCGGGCGTCGCGAACCATCCCGATGTCAATATGCCACGTTTGGACAGAGCCATTGGGCCCAGCCACGGTCCTGGGTTCAACCTCGGCATTCGTGATGGGCTCGAAGCGGCCCTTGAGGCACGCGACGGGGACACTCCGTCCCTTGCGCTTCGCATCCTCCGTGAACATCCCGAGGAACCAGGCGTCCTTTTTTCCGCATTCCGCGCTCTCGCGCCCCACCACGAGCGACGCCTCGCAGTAGACCCTACAGCCCACGTTCTGGCCTCGATCCGCGACCGCCTCCAGGCTCTTCTCCACGCACCGTGGTTCGAGCCCGAAGGCGGTGTGGACCTCATCCCTCTCTTGCGTGGAGCACGGGAGATCGTATTCCAACGCCTGAGTCATGAGGACAAGGTGGTCATAGGCAATGGCTTCCTGCAGATCGACGAGCCCGCATTGAAGGACGCTATCGACATCACCATGTCCGATGACGAGCAGATCGCTTTAGGCCTGATCTATGTCGTGCACGAGCTGGTTCACGTGCAGCAGGGCATCGCTTCCAAAGACCGCGTCGTCGATCTTCGAGCGACAGGAGCGGAAACGACCCTGCTCCACCTCGACCTTTCCGCTGACCATGCGACAGCGCTCATCATCGCAAAGGCGGTTCCCATGTGGACGTCGCTCTGGATCAAGGACCTCCAAGGCCGCTCGCTCGTTCGCTTTCCGTCCGGGCCCCTTCACACCAGCGCGGCGCGCGCGCGAAAGGCACAGCGCCACGTTGCGCTTCGTCTCGACTACCTTTTTCGGAAGGTCCATTCCGAACGCGAAGAGCGGCTCGGGGGCGGTTATGCCTTTGCCGACTTCGGTCCGGCGGGCGGTCGATTCCTGGTGTTGGGGAGCGGCCCCCCTTCGCGATTGATCGGTAGTGCCGCGCTGGACGCGAGGGAAGCGGCGTTGCTGGAGCACGGAATTTCGGCCCCGCAAGGGGCTGGCTCTCAAACCGACCCGCGCGATATCGACCAACTACTCATGCGCTTGTTGGCAACCATGGAAGGGTGAAATCCATCGACGGCAACCTGGCCGATGCCACCACCGCTTCTGCAGCGCAACGGACGATCCATGATGGTTCCGGAAAATCTACGGCGCGCCCGCCGGCACTTCCACCTCGGAGCCGCCCAAACCGCTCCACCGAGCAAACCACCCCAAGCCACCCGCCCCATTCGCCTCCGCGAGCCCCCAAAACACCGGTCCACCGCTCCCGAGGTGCTCCGCGAAGCAAAAATATCCGCCCTACCCCGCTCGTTGGGGCTCCACCGAGCAAGAAAATCCGCCCCACCCTGCTCCCAAGGTGCTCAGCGAAGCAAAAAAATCCGCCCTACCCCGCTCGTTGGGGCTCCACGGAGCAAGAAAATCCGCCATGTCCCGCTCGTTTGGGCTCAGCGGAGCAATTTCGAGCCGCCCGCTCCGGTCAAAAAGGCTCAGCAGAGCAATTCCGGTCCGACTACCCCGCTCGTCGGGGCTCGCCAGAGCAATTGGCGTCGACGCCCTGCGCCCGCGATAGCTCGGCGGAGCAATTCCGGTCCGGCGATTCCGCTCAAGAAGGCAGCGTGCAGCAATCGGGGAACCAGCCATCGCGAGCTCGGTCGGCAGCGGGCAGCCTCGACCGATTGATTTCATCTGCCATCCGCACTAGCCCACCACCATGACCATCGAAGCGTCCGCCTCCGTGCCCACCAAGCTGAACCTCGGCTGCGGCCGCAGCATCCTTCAGGGCTGGCTCAACTTGGACGTGGTCGCGGGCCCGGGCGTCGACCTGGTGATTGACCTGGAAAACTGCGTTCCCGGCCGGATTCCGCTGCCCGATGGCTCGGTCGACGAACTGCTCGCGTCGCACCTTTTGGAACACATACGGGCGCCCCTGCCGCTGATGCAGGAGCTCTACAGGGTATCTCGACCCGACGCCCTGCTGCAGGTTCGCCTGCCCTACGGATCGAGCGACGACGCCTGGGAAGATCCTACCCATGCCCGCCCTTATTTTCTTGGATCGTTTGGCTACTTCGGACAGCCCCACTACTGGCGCGCCGACCTCGGTTACCGCGGGGATTTTCGGGTCGAAGGCATCGATCTGATCATGGCCAACGACTCCCTCCGCAACGCCTCCATCGCTACCATCGCCGAAGCCGTCCGCAGCCAGCGCAACGTTGTCGGGGAGATGGTGGCCAACCTGCGCGCCGTCAAGCCCGCGCGCGCGCCCCGAGCGGATTTGCGCGAGAATCCTCCCGTTCGCTACCTCTTCCCGGTCGGCGATTGAGAAGCGGTTGCTGCCGCACGCTCAAGATCACCCTTGACAACTCGAAGGTTTGGGAGCGCCGCGCGCCCGATTTGGCCGTGGAGCTCTTTCAGTGCCATTGACCCCTGGGACGCGACCTCTCGTACCGCGTAGTGCCTTCCGCAAGTTCAACATGGGTAGTCGGAGGCGGTGACAGTAGGTGTCGCCCAGCGGTTGACACTGTCAACCTCACGCTGTCACCCGGCGGTTGACGGCGCCCGTCGTTGACGCACAATTCCGCCATTTTTAGCGCCTTTCCGCTCTCGACGACTTGGCACATGGGCTGCTTAGGGGTCCTTCGAGCGCTGCGACGCGCCAAAGACCTTTCACTCGATTGGAGCCAGCCATGTTCAAATCTACCCTCTCGCCCGTCCTCGGAGCTCTCGCTATCCTGTTCGCCAGCACGACGCTCGGCTGTATCACTCAAACCACGGAAAGCGAGGAGGGCATTGCGGAAGACCTTCAGGGTGGGGACGACGATGGCGAGTACATCGGCAGCGCGGAAGAAGCCCTGAAGTACAACTACCAGTGGGTCTGCCACCAGGGGCAGGTGGTCTGCGCCGACGTCTACCCGGGCGGCTACACCGTTTGGCCCCCGGGAGCGTGCCAGAATGTCCCCGGGCCCAAGCCCACGTGCAGCGGCTCCAAGTAGCAACTGGGCTTCCGTCGGCTGCCCTGTTCCACCCCTGATCCGAGGGCCTCGGCTTGCCGAGGTCTGCCCCCTTCCCGCTCATGGGAGCTTTCGATCCAAGGACCCGACCATGACCTCATTCACTACCACCGCCCCGCTCATGAGCCTGGTTTTTGTCACCTCCCTCTCGGTCGGCTGTGTCGTCGCATCCCCTGTCGAAAGCGACGGATGGGAGGGCAACGACGAAGAGCTCGCCTCGGACGACGAGGCTCTGCAGGCCGCTCCCGGGGATCCCTCCGCGGCCCGCCCGAGCACCTGCTTGTGCGCCTGTGACTCTGACGGCGCGGCCTACGTCGTCAAGAACAACACGCCGCTCGGCAGCTGTGTCGATGTCTGCCAGATGTTCTTCGCCTCGCACCCGGGGCTGTGCGGCGGCCCCGGGACGGGTTTCCCGATCGCCAAGTGACGCCGAGCGCGGTCGGCGGGGCGCGTCAAGTCAAAAGCCGGGTCCAGTCTCAACGCTCCGCGCTGCGAGGAGGTCAGGACGTTCTTTCCCGCCCCGTCGATCCCGTGTATCGTGCCCGCGGAGCCAACGATGCACCCCACCGTTTCGGAGTACAACCAGAGTCAGGAGCCCAGGCACCGTGAGCTTTGCGAGCTGTTGGCCCGCGAGATCGACCAGCACTTGCCGAACGCGGAGAACAAGATCTGGCACGCTCATCCCGTGTGGTTTCTGGATAGTAACCCGATCGTCGGCTACAGCAAGCAGAAGCCTGGTATTCGCTTGATGTTCTGGAGCGGGGCCGACTTCGACGAGCCCGGGCTAAACGTTTTAGGCAAGAAATTCAAGGACGCATCGGTGTTCTTCGATGACGCCTTGGAGGTCAAGAAGGCGGATCTTCGGCGCTGGATTGCGAAAGCTACCGAGATCCAGTGGAACTACCGAGATCTGGTCAAACAGAAGGGTCGTTTGGAGAGGTTACTGTGATGCAGAGTCCGACCAACGCGGTGGGAGCAGCGTCGTGCATGTGACCTTGTCCGAGACACTCCCGCTGCCCACACGGGACGAGCTGTTGGCGTTGTTGCCGCTCCTCTTGATCGCGAGCGGTGAGCTGGCTCGACCCACGGGAGGACCGCAGACGCAGGTGTTCTTCCGGCTGAGCCCGGCGTGGGCCAACGGCGATTTCGAGCCGCAGCTCGATTCGTTGGGGGCGCGCGACCGCGCATATGTGGAACGGCAGATCGAAAGGCTGCGTTGCCACTACGAGCTGGAGCAAGAGACGCCGTGGCTCTGGGAGCTGTCGTCGCTGTCGCAGGCGCGGCTGGCGGACCGGTCCCTGTTCCGTGGGCCGGACGAGTACCGGGTGCTGATGCTGGAGGTGCCCGTGGTGACCATCGAGCGTGACCGCGCCGTGCTACGCGGACAGCGGCAAGGAGGCGACGACGCCGAGGACTTCGAACACTGGTTGCACCTCCAAGGAGCCACGTGGACGCGCGACAGTTGAGCGTGCTCGATCGGGCGGTGTCCTCGCTGCGGCTCGCGGAGCCGGCGCACCCGTGGGGTCTCGGCCGCTTCGACGGCAAGCTCCGCCCCGTCGAGCGCCCCAAGCTCCCCATCTACCTGGAGCCGGTGCTGTGCGCGTCGCTGCCGTTTCCCTATGACGTCGACTGGCAGGCGGTGTGCGACGCCTTTGGCGGTCTCGACGCCGCGGCCGTTCGCCGGCAGGTGGCTGCCAGCTACGACAACGTGTATTGGCTCGCGCCCTCGGATCTCGGCCCACGGACGAAGAGTCGTACATCTCTGTGCAGCTAGGCGTACCCTTGGTCGGCGCGACGTGCGCCCTCATCCGCGTGCGGGCACAGAACCTCTATCGCGTCGATGGCGGTGCAGCGCAAAAGGTCTGTAGTGACTGTCATCTATGGCTAGACGCTGGTGGCGCTTTGCTCGACCAACCTGACACGGCCCAGCAAGCCTTCGCGCGCCGTTGGCCACGCTGGATCGTGGGCCGCTCGCCGGGGCTATCCGGCGAGCTGGCGGGGATTGGCTAAGGACCCACAAGAAACGCCGCGTTCCTAGGCTTCTTCCAGCGCGATGGGTCCGTCGGCGGGTCAGGCCTCGGGGTCCAAGGTCTCGTCGCCCAACGCTACAACCACGCCGAGGGCATCGGGGCGCCGGTAGCGGACCTCGACCGGGTGCTTGTTGAGCCAGCCTTGCACGTCGCGCAGGGCGCGCCTTCGCTCCTCGGCGTGCGCTGTGTTTCTGCCGATTTGCTTGTGTTCGTTTTCGCGGAAGGTAAGCCAAATGGTGAAGCTTTTGGCTTCGTCCCCTCGCGCCTGCCACAGCCAATCGAGGGTTTGCGTGTCCGGGTTGCTGTTTCTGCCATTGGCAGAGATCACGTAGTGAGCTGCACGGACCCGTTCAAACAGCGCGGGGCTGGCGTTGCGACAACTGCCGTGGTGAGGCAACTTGAGAATGTCCACGTCACACGTGCCTCCCTTGGGCAAGAAACCGCTGCTCTCCAGGCCCTCCAGCAGGTGGGCGGCGGTGGTGTCGCCGGCGAGCAGCATGCGACTTTGGCCCAGCTCGGCCAGCAGCGCGATGCTTGAAAGATTCCATATGCCCGTGTCGACCTCCGTCGCGGCCACGCCGCCCGCGCGAGCGCTCGGCTTCTTGCCCCACGCTCCCTGAAGTCTGCGGAGCTCCTTGACGGTCGGACAAAGCACGCTGAGCGTGAGCGCGTCGCGGGGTCGTAGACGCACCCGGGGGGCCCTGCCCCCGCGTAGCACGAAGCCATGCTTGAACACTTTGTCCGGGACATTTTTTGCGATGCCGAGCTTGGAGGCCAGATCCCGCAGCTTTCGACCATCGGCCAAGCTGGCGACGCCTCCGGGATCGAGCTTGCGTAGGTCGTCGAGCTGGTCGGTCTGCGGCCGGTCGTCGAACGTGTTGCACCACAGCCGCTCCACCGCCCAGCGCGGCGCCGCCGAGCCCCGGGAGAGGGCCTCCAGGAGCCCGAGAATCCCCTGGATGTGGTCGTTGTCGACGTGCGAGACCACGGCGAGGTCGATGGGCAGAGCCGCGTCTTCCTCTAAACCATGCCATTCGCGGAGCTGAAGAAGCCGCGGCTCGAGGGCGAGGGCGCCCACCGCGCGCGTGCCGCCGTCGACGACGATGTGCCGCAAATCATCGGCGGGACCGAAGTGCACGAGCAAGCAGTCACCTTCTGCAGCGTTCAAGGCTTCGAGGTCGAAAATCATGGTAGCCTCCAGCCCGTTCGTCCTTGCGGCGGCTCAGAACGACTCCAGCGCGCGTAAGGTGTCGAGCAGGCCTGCTCCTTGGAAATAGCGGTCGCGGTGGAGATCCGTGGCCGTCGCACAAAGAACGCGCTTCACCTCCGCCGGGCGCCCGATGAGCTCTCGGTGTCTGCACAGGAGAAGCGCGGCAGCGCCGCTCACGTGCGGCGCTGCCATACTGGTACCGTCCATGGATTCTTCGCT